>CAYNOM010000061.1:0-16686 GCA_964398415.1 uncultured Polyangiales bacterium
GGATGGTCTCGCCCGACTCGTCGTCGACCTCCACGCGGAAGGATGGGTCCTCGGACACCATCTTACCGAGTGCGGTGCTCAGCTTCTCGGCGTTGGCCTTGTCCTTCGGGGCCACCGCGATCGAGATGACCGGCTCGGGGAAGACCATGGGCTCGAGCGTGGCAGGGTCGTCCTCGTCGCACAGCGTGTGGCCGGTCTGCACGTTCTTGAGGCCCACGAGCGCCACGATGTCGCCCGCCTCGGCGCTCTCGATGAGCGTGCGGTCGTTGGCGTGCATCTCCACCATGCGCCCGATGCGCTCGGACTTGCCGGTGGCGGTGTTCAAGACGCTCATGCCCTTCTCGATGCGACCCGAGTAGATGCGCGTGAAGGTCAGGGCACCGAAACGGTCGTCCATGATCTTGAACGCGAGCGCACGGAAGGGCGCGTTGGGATCGCACTTGGCAAACTTGCCCGTGGGATTGCCTTCGATGTCGATCTCGGGCTGAGGCGGCACCTCCATGGGATTCGGGAGGTAGTCGACGACGGCGTCGAGCACGTTCTGCACGCCCTTGTTCTTGAAGGACGAACCACAGAAGGTCGGGAAGAACGTCAGATTGATCGTGCCCTTGCGGATGCAGGCCTTGATCGTCGCGATGTCGGGCTCTTCACCCTCGAGGTACTTCTCGAGCACCGCGTCGTCTTGCTCCACGGCCATCTCGATCAGCTCGGCGCGGTACTTCTCGACCTGATCCTTCATGTCCTCGGGAACGTCGCCGACCTTGAAATTCTCGGGCAAGCCCGTGTCGTCCCAGACGTAAGACTTGCGCTCGAGCAGGTCGACCACGCCCGCGAACTCGGCCTCGCGCCCGATGGGCAGCACCATGACGATCGGCTTGGCGCCGAGGATGTCCTTGACCTGCTGCACGACGCGGTAGAAGTCGGCCCCCAAGCGGTCGAGCTTGTTGACGTAGATCAGACGCGACACCTTCGAGTCGTTCGCGTAGCGCCAGTTGGTCTCCGACTGAGGCTCGACGCCGCCGGAGCCGCAAAACACGCCGATGCCACCGTCGAGCACCTTGAGCGAGCGGTACACCTCGATCGTGAAATCGACGTGTCCAGGGGTGTCGATGATGTTGAAGCGGTGGCCCTTCCAGAAGCAGGTCGTGGCGGCCGACTGAATGGTGATGCCTCGCTCGCGCTCCTGGTCCATGAAGTCGGTCGTGGCCGCGCCGTCGTGGACCTCGCCGATCTTGTGGATCTTGCCGGTGAGCTTGAGGATGCGCTCCGTCGTGGTGGTCTTGCCAGCGTCCACGTGGGCGAAAATGCCGATGTTTCGAGCTTTGGTGAGGTCTTCCATACGTCGTCCGTTCTCGCGACTCCGGGGCCGTTCGAGCGCCGAGTGGTACTCGTTTAAAGGCGCGCCCGCAATACGGGGTCAAAGGCGCGCGAGCGCCGGGATACTTCCGCGCGTGCTGAGGCGCAACCTGCAGACAAAATACTTTGAAATTACTGGGCAATTTTCCATGTCATCGAAGCTCGGGGGAGGTAGGCGGCTGTGTGGCGCCACACGCGGCCCGGTCCTGACGCCCGCTTTCGGGTGGTGAGCATCGCAAATGGTGCGTGACCGACTGCGAGCCCGCGAGCGAACGCCAACTCAAACTTCTTGTGCACGTGGGGCCTGCGCCTACAATCCGACCGATGCGCTTTTGCTCGTTTTTTCGGATGTTTCTGCAAGCTGTTCCGCTCGGTGTCGCGCTGCTCGTGGGCTCGTGTAGCCTGTCGGTCGATGTAGACGCCGTGCAATGCCGCAAGGATGCCGACTGCCAGGCCCCCTACGCGTGTGGCTCGGCCGGCCTGTGCCAGCGTGCTCCGTGCGAGGTGGATGCCGAGTGCCGCGCCATGGGTGACCGTTTCGCGGGAGCCATCTGCGTGGGCGGCGGCTGCGAGCGCCCCGAGTGCTCGCGCAGCAACGAGTGCGACGACGCCGAAGTCTGCGACACCGAGGCAGGCCGCTGCGTGCGTGCAAACCAGGCGAGCTGCACGCGCGCCGCAGACTGCGCTCGCTACGAGGGCAACCCCGTGTGCATTCGCTCCCTCAATCGATGCGGTGCATCCGAGTGCGAGACCCAAGCCGACTGCGGCTCGAGCCCGACGGCCCGCTGCGTGAATGGCGCCTGCGAGGATCCGACCTGGGGCTGTCTCGATGAGCCTGACGAGCGCGAGCCGAACATGTCCGCCGCCGCCGAGCTGCAGGTCAAGGTGCTCTACTTGTTTCCCGAGGCAGGTGAGCTCGAGACGGGTGTCCGCAACCTAAAGGCGCGGGTGTGCGCCGCTTTGGACGACTCCTGCAGCACCGCCGTCACGACCGACACCGTCTACGACGACAACGTGCTCATCGTGCGCGGCCTGGAGAACGGCAAGGCCTACCGCATTCGCATCACCGCCGATCACCCGAGCCTCGACGACGTGCCGTTGATCGACGTCGAATACACGATGTACCGCACGGTGCTCGGCACCACGGTCGAGCCGCGCCCGATCTACATGTTCGAAGACGCAAGGCGCGCCTCGTTTGCGAGCCTCGCCGGGATCTCGGTCGACCCTCAGCTCGGCACGTTCCTGGCTTACGTGCTCGACTGCGAAGGTAAGGAAGTCGAGGGTGTCTCGATCAGCGTCGACAAGATCACGGTCGGCTGCGGCGGTGACGCCCAATGCGGCACGTCGGTGTTCTACATGAACGCCAGCAACGTGCCGGATCGAGGGGCCACGAAGACGAACGCGGCGGGCCGCGCAGGCATCGTCAACCTGGTGCCGGACGTCTTCAACCGCGTCACCCTGACGCGCGTGCACGACGACAAGCGAATCACATCCTTCGTGATCACCCCCCGCCCGGACGTGTTCACCTACACGTTTTTCTATCCACGTGATTACGGCACAGCTTCGGAATGAACGCCGAACGCTCGCGTACCCGCATGTGCAACGAGCGGGGCAGAGTCGCGCACTGAAGGCCCATGTAATCCGACGTTCAGCTCAGAATTGCCGACTGTCGAGGTCTGACATCGCCTGGTAAGATGAGGGACAACACGGAGGCAGTCAGTTGTTCGGCAGCGCGCCGCGAACGAGAACCCGCTTCGAGCGCCTGTGTCTGGCCCTGACCGCTCCGGCACTGCGCACGGGCGATGCCGAGCTCGAACGCAAGATCGCCACCATCGTGATCTTCACGCTGAGCGGCATGACCATCTTCGCGGCGTTCTCCTTGATGGTCTACCGCCAGGCCAACTATGCCGCCGCAGCCTTTCACGCCAGCGTCGTCGTGACCTACGGCCTCGGGCTCGGTCTCGTGCGCGCGGGCGCCCCCGTGCCCGGCATGTACTTCAACATCGCCGCCACGGCGGTGGGCATCTGGGCCGCGATGTGGTTCGGCGGTGGACTCGGCGCGCCCGCAGTCGTGTTCGTCGCCACGCTGCCCACCGTCGGCTTTCTCTCGCTCGGCCGACCCGCGGGCATCTACGGCGCGGGGCTCGGGCTTGGCGTCATCGGTGTGACCGTCGCGCTCGAGGCTTTGGGCTTCGAGCCACGGCACGACCCACCGCGCGTCGAGTATGCGAAGCGCATCGTCGAGAGCGTGGTGATCGTGCTCGAAATGTACGTGCTCTCGCTCGCGTTCCAGAACCTCACCGATCGCGCCTACACCATGCTTGCAAGCAAGCGCGACGAGCTGGCTGGTCTTTTCAACAGCATGCGACAGGGCGTTTTGGCCTTCGACGACAAGGGTCGCGTCGTGGGCGAGCACTCTGCGCAAGCGACCCTCATCTTCGGGCGAGAAGACCTCGACGGGCTGTCGATCGTCGAGCTCTTGTACGAAGGCGCCCAGAGCTACGAGCTCGAGCGGGATCTGTTCGAGAGCTTCATCGACACCGCCTTTTCGCTTGGGCGCGCCGGTTTTCAGGCCGTGGTCGAGATGGCCCCCGAGAAGCGCGTACGCCATGAGGGCAGCGCACGTGAACAGCACCTCGCGCTCGAGTTTCGACCGGTCTTCGACGGCGAGAAGCTTTCACGCGTGATGATGCTCGTGACCGACGAGACCGAGCAGGTGAAACTGCAGCGCCAGATCGACCAAGACAGGGTCGATCGCGAGCGCCTGCAGGTACGTCTCCAGCGCTTGGCCGCAGCGGGTGCCCACACCTTCGTCGCCTTCCTGTCGTCCTCGCGCACCCGCATCACGGAGATGAAGGCGGCCGCTCGCCGCGGCACGTCCACGCTCACGCAGGCCGACGTGCAACAGTTTTTCCGTCACGCGCACACCATCCGCGGCGAGGCCAAGGCCTTCGACCTCGTGAGCATCGAGCGCCCGATGGAGCGCATCGAAGCCATCCTCCGCGAGCTTTCGAAGCACGGTGCAGACAACGATGTGACACCGCCCACAGAGCTCGCCCCCTTGCTCGACGAGAGCGAGCGCGCCGTCGTCGAAGCCGAGCACAAGCTCGTCGAGCTGAGCCCGATCGGCGATGCCATTCTGGATCAGGTGACCGTCAGCCGCCGCGATCTCGACTTGTTGACCGCGCAGGCGGCCAAGGTCGCGCGCGACCCCCTCGACCGCGAAGTCATGCATGGCTTGCACGACGTGGCGCAGCGCTTGAGCTCCCGCCCCTTCGGTGAGCTCGCAGGCCAGTTCAGCGATGCCATTCAGCGCTGGGCCGAGCAGAGCGGCAAACAGGTGCGCTACGAAGTGACCGGCAAGCGCTGTCCGATCGAGCCCAATCTGGCTCAGGCCCTGCCGCGAGCGTTGGCTCATCTGCTGCGCAACGCCGTGGCCCATGGCATCGAGCCCAAAGAGGTGCGGGAACGTGTCGGAAAGCCCACCCAGGGCTTGCTCGCTGTGAGCGCGGAAGAGCGCGACGGCCTCGTCGTCATCTGCATCACGGACGACGGCGCGGGCCTCGATGAGGAGGCCCTACGCGCACTCGCGCGACGACTCGGCCTCACGCCCGACGATCCGAAGGCGCTGATCTTCGAGAACGGTGTCTCCACGAGCCGGCGCGTCGACTCCCTGAGTGGCCTTGGGATCGGCATGGGAGCTGCGAAGCGCACGCTGGAGGAAGTGGGCTACACCCTCGCGCTCGAGCCCAGCCAAGGCGGCGCGAGCTTCGTGATCCGAAAGGCGCCCAAACCCGTCAAGAGCGCGCTCAAGGCCTGCTGACTCGACGCGAGGATCCCCATGGCAGACGAACGAATCCGCATCCTCTACCTCGACGACAGCGCTGCCGCGCTCGATGCGGTCGACATGGCCCTCGACCCAGCTCTGTACAAGCTCAAGACGGCCACGACCCTCGGCGAGGCCCTGCCGTGGCTGCACGACGCCGACATCGTGATCGTCGACTTCCACATGCCGGGGATCAACGGCGCCGAAGCGGTGACCCAGCTACGTGCCAGGGCGGGCCATCCGCCTCCCGACTTCTATCTGTACACCACCGACACTGCGGTCGCGATGAGCTTCCGCGCCCATGGCTTCGACGGCGCCTTCACCGACAAGGGCAACACGCAGACCCTCGTGTCGAAGCTCGCCACGGCCGCACGCCTGATCAAGATGCGCAAGCTGCGCAGCGAAGCGCAAGGCTGAGCGGACTCAGAGCACGACGCGCACGGACTGTGCGACGCGCTTGGCTTTGTCGCGCGCTTCCTCGATGCTCTCCCCCCGGGCGAGCGCCACACCCAGGCGTCTTTGGCCGTGCATCTCGGGCTTCGCGAACAGCCTGAGGCTCGTATTGGGCTGGCTGAGCGCAGTCTCGTCGATCTCGTACGCCAAGGCATCGCTGTCACCCTCGCCGAGCACCACGTAGGACGCGCTCGCGCCGTGCTGCACGATGTTGGGGATGGGCAAGCCCAGGATGGCTCGTACATGCAGCGCGAACTCGGATAGGTCCTGCGAGATCATCGTCACCATGCCCGTGTCGTGCGGACGCGGCGAGACCTCGCTGAAGTACACCTCGTCGCCCTTCACGAACAACTCGACCCCAAACAAGCCACGACCTCCGAGCGCGTCGGTCACCGCCACGGCGATGCGCTCCGACTCGCGGTAGGCAGCCTCGGACATGGGCTGCGGCTGAAAGCTCTCGTGATAGTCGCCATGGACTTGGCGATGACCGATGGGCGCGCAGAACGACGTGCCCCCCACGTGGCGCACCGTGAGCAGCGTGATCTCGTAGTCGAAGTCGACGAAGCCCTCGACGATCATCTTGCCGGCACCGGCGCGCCCGCCCTGCTGCGCGTAGCTGAACGCGCTCTCCGCGCTCGCAGCGTCGCGCACCACGCTCTGGCCCTTGCCCGACGAGCTCATGATGGGCTTGACCACGCACGGGTAGCCGATCTCCTGCACCGCCGCGAGATACTCGTCGCGTGTGGTCGCGAAGCGGTAGGGCGACGTCTTGAGGCGCAGCTCCTCGGCCGCGAGGCGTCGAATGCCCTCGCGGTCCATGGTGAGACGCGCAGCGCGCGCGGTCGGGATCACGACGAAGCCCTCGGCCTCGAGCTCGAGCAGCACGCGCGTGTCGATGGCCTCGATCTCGGGCACGATCAGGTCGGGCTTCTCCTCGAGAATCACGCGCCTCAGGGCCGCGCCGTCGGTCATCGTGATCACGTGACTCTTGTGCGCGACCTGCATGGCGGGCGCGTGTGCATAGCGGTCGATCGCCACCACCATCACACCGAGACGCTGGGCCTCGAGGGCCACTTCCTTGCCGAGCTCGCCCGAGCCGAGCAAGAGCAGCTTGGTTTGCGTGCGCGTGTGGGGCGTACCGATGCGGATCATGGGCTTTCCTCGTGGTGGGCGGTGAACGGCCGGCGTTCTGCCACACAACGGCCCCCACGTCGGACGCTCCGCCAAAATCGCGTGGGGCTTCGCACGCCCCCGCACGCCACGGCGCGCTCAGCCGAACAGGCGCAAACTCTCACCGGAGATGGGAAAATCGCGATCGAGCTCACCGCCGTCGATGCCCGCGAGCTTGCGCAGCGCCCTGTGCACGTGCTCGGGGCTCAGCACCACGCCATCGGGATTGAGCGCGAGTGAGTCTGGATCGACCGCAAGCGCGCGCTGATCGTCGTCGGTGTCCCCGATCACACGGTTGCCCGCGATCTTGGGTCCGAAGGCCAGCATGCTGGTGATGGGCCAGTGGTCCTTGCCTGAGCCGTTGCCCTCGCCGTTGTAGTAGGGGCCACGTCCGAAGTCGCTCGTGACGAGCACGTAAGTGCGATCTCTGAGCCCGGCGCGTTCCGCCTCGTCGAGCGCAAAGCCCACGGCACCGAGCAGCTGCATCAGCTGTCGCGGCTGGTTTTGGTCGTGATTGCCGTGGGTGTCGAACCCTCCCACACGCAGGCCTGCGCTGATCGCAAGGCCGGCCTTGAAGGCCGCCACCGCGAGCTGCGCCTGGCGCGCCGCACCCGACAACGCGCCGAGGCCGCCGCCGAAGTTGACGGGCTCGGGCAACGCGAGCCGCGAAAGAGCCGAGCCGCCCGCACGCACCGACGACAGGCCGAGCATGGCGCGCCGCAGGGTGGGCAGCCCCTGGGCCTCGGACAGCCGCGCGAGGCGGGCCTCCTGCAGCTTGCGAATGCGATCCCAGGTCGGACCGCTGTGGTAGCCCGCCTCGTCACCGGCGCGCATCACGTTGGGCTCCGCGATGCGCTCGATGGTGCCGACGTTGCTCAAGCGCACCGCGGGCACGAGCCCGAGCGTGGCGTCGTAGCCACCGCCCGCGAGAAATGCGAGCGGCATCTGACTGCCGCCCGCCTTGGCCACCATGGCCCCGAGCGCGGGGTAACCCTCGGTCAGCTTGCCCGACGCCATCACGCGCGTGCCGCTGTCGTGGTTGTTGGTGGTGGTGTCGATGCCGTTCAAGACGGTCAGTCGACTGCCGTAGCGCTCGAGGAAGGTACGCGGCGAGTAGACGATGCCGGTGGGGTCGAAGTCTGCGCCAAGCCCCATGGTGCCAGGTGCCACCGACCAGCCGGCGTACGGGATGTTCCCGACCTTTCCGATCTCCGTGTAAAGGCGGTTGTGGAGGGGCCGGTCTGTAGGGTTGAACAGAAACTGGGGATCGAAGCCGCCCGAGGCGTGGACGAAGATCCAGAATGGGCCTTGGTAATCGCCCGAGTCTTGGGCGATGGCCGCATCCGGTCGAAGGCCGAGACGAAGCCCGAGCATGGAAGCCGCGGCTCCGGCGAGAAACGTTCTGCGTCGCATGGTTTGGCTTTGCATGGTCATTGCTCGCATCACTCGTAGAGGAACTGGTAGTCGGCCATCAGGTAGGTGAGCACCGCCATCCAGGCGCGCACCGTGTAGCGGGGGTCGCGCTCGAGGCGCTGTGCTTCAGGCAGCTCTGCACCGGTCTTGGGATTCGTGCGCAGGGCACAGGGCAGCCGATCGCTCAAGGTGTCGCTCGCTACGCCTTGAATGCCCTCGCGAAAGGTGTCGAGGAACAACCCATAGGCCACGTCGAGCTCCGGGCTGTCGAGCGCCACGCGCTCGCCCCACATACGCTCCATGAGATGCTGCAGGTTCTTCTTGATGCTCTCGATGGCGGCCGCGTCCTCGGTGCCGTCCTCCGCGAGCGGTGTCGTTTCGAGCTCGACGTGCTTGAAAAGCAGCCGCTCGGCCTTGGCTTGGGTGAAATCGAAGGGCACCGCCACGCACGACATCTCGTTGGCCATGCGCCACTGCACGCCCGACATCACGCTGTTCACGTCGGTGAGGCGCGAGGTCACGTCCTCGCTGTCGATGCCGCCGTAGAGAATCTGGTAGTCCGAGCGCAAGTAGGGAGCGCGGGTGGGATCTCGGCGCCAGGGGAAGCCGAGCACGGCGGTGATCTTGCGATCGAGCACCTCCGGAATCGAAAGCCTGCCAGTGCCGAGGTCGGTGAACAGCGGATCACCCTCGGCGAGCAGGCCATCCACCGTGTTGACGGCGCGAAAGTAAGGTGAGAGCACGACGCCGCGAACGGCCACGCGCAGGTCGTAATCCGAGGTGACGAGCTCGTCCGTCAAGGCACGAAAAGCCGCGTCCTGCGTCTCCCAGGCTGCGAGCTGGGCCGCGTAGCCCTCGCTCTGATCCCGCGGATAGGCGATGGGCGCGTGACCCGTGAGCGCGGTGTAGACGTTGCGCACGACCGACAGTGCAAAGCGCGGATCGTTGACGATGCGTTGCCCAAGCCAACTTTGGGCCGACGTGAACTCAGCCACGGGCATCAGCTCGTCGGCGTAGCCAGGCGCGAACATCTCGCGATACCACTCGCGCTCCGGCAGGTACTCTTCCTGGTCGTCGTCGTCCCACTTCATGAAGGCGCCCGCGATCGGGTCGAGCTGCCTGTGACAGGACGCGCAGCTCGGATCATCGCGCGTGGGATTGTTGTACTGATTGGCCGACTTGGGATCGATGGGGCGCTCGGCCACGTTGAGGATGTCGGTGGCCAAAAACTGCTGCATCACCATGCGTGCGCGATGGCGATTGCGGTTGGTTTCCGTGGTCGGAAAGCGATTGAGCCACATCGGATTGGTGAGCACGCCAGCGTGGGGCATGGGCACCTTCGTGCCATCCAGATGCAGCTCGATGCGCGCAGGCTTGAAGTCGTTCTCGTCCTCAGGATCGTCGAAGCGCACGTCGGCGCTGTAGAAGATTGCGCTGAAGGGATTGACCACGGTGTAGTCGGCGGTCACCACCTCGGTGAACGGTCGATCGTGCTTCACGATGTAGGCGATGAGCTCGAGGGGCTCGCGTGCGATGGCGCGGTTGACGGCGCGCCGCGTGTCCTCGGGCTGCAGCGCGAACCACAGATCCCGCAGGGGATATTGCTCGCGATGGAGCAAGTCGACAGCTTCCTCGCGAGGGTAGTAGCGGTCCGTGAGAAAGATGTCGTTGAACATCTCCTTGAGGCGCCCGTAGAACGCCTCCTCGTGCATCAGGGCGTCGAGCAGCGGCGCGAGTGAAGCCTCGCCCTCGGCGTCGAGGCGCTGCACCTCGGCCTCCGACGGAAGGCGCCCCGCGAGCTGCAGGCTCGCCTTGCGAAACGTCTGATAGGGCGTGAGCAGCTCGACGCTCGAGAGGTCGACCTGGCTGCCTTCGCCCGCGCAGGGATCGCCCTGAAGGACGCGCTCGATCAGCTCCGTGAGCAGCGTGTGGGTGGCGTCACCCTCCTCGACGAGCTTGCCTCCGCCGTGCTCGGCGAGGCCCATGGGCTTGGCCAACAAAAGCGGCACATCGGCGTACTCGTTCTTGGCCATCTCCGCCACCTCGGCCAGATTGGCGTCGACGAAACCGGGATAGCTCGAGGGCAAGAGCTTGAAACCCGCGCCGCCTTCGGAGGCGATGCCGCCGGGGCCGTGACAAGCCACGCAGGTCTTGCCGAAGACCTCGGGCCAGGCACGTTGGGCGAACAGCTCTTGGTTCGTCGGACAGGCGTCACCGCTGCGGTTACTTGGACCTGCAGGCGACATGATCTCGGCGCCGCTGCAGGCGCTCAGTCCGAAGAGGAGCATCCCCAAAGCCGGCGCGCGGCGACGCATCGAGCCTGGGGGGGTGTAATCGGTCGGGGTCATCGGGCCTCGTTCTCGAAGGGGGCTCAGTCGATGGAGGCTCGTACAGCAAGACCCGGACCGGCTTTGCGTCGTGCGGCCTCAGCCCGCGTTCTTCCCCGGTTTTTCCGTCCGCCCATGTGCGCTGGTGTGCCGACGACGCGAGCCCGACAGGCTTCTCCCCCGCGGCCCCACGCCCCCACGCGAAAGCTCACGAGGGGGTCAGCACCCCCGCGTTTGCCCGCTACGCTCGAGCGATGCAGATCACCCTCGCCGAGCCCTCCCACCTCGACTTCATCGTCCGTGCCCAACTCGCCATGGCCGAAGAAACCGAACGCCTCGCGCTCGACCCCGACACAGTGAAACAGGGCGTGAGCGCCATCTTCGAAGGGCGCGCCCGCGGCTTTTACGTGGTGGCACTCGACGAAGGCTCGCCCGTGGCGTGCGCGCTCGTGCTCGACGAGTGGAGCGACTGGCGAAACGGCACGGTGTGGTGGCTCCACAGTGTGTACGTGGCGCCCGAGGTGCGAAGGCAGGGCACCTTCCGCAGCATCTTCGCGTTTCTCGAAGCGCGCGCACGCGCAGGGCAGATCCGCGGCCTACGCCTCTACGTCGACCGCTCGAACGAGCGCGCCAAAGCCGTCTACCGCAGCCTCGGCATGGACGACCAGCACTACGAGCTGTTCGAGAAGATGCTGTGACGCGCACGGGTCGCAGGCAGAAAGGGTCCGCGCGGGTGCTATAACCGCCCGAATAGGCACGAGGCGTACGTGACAGAAACACTCGCTGGGTACATCGAAGTCATTGCGGCGCATGCGCCGGTGTGGGGCTTTCTACTCATCTTCGTCTTCATGACGATCGAAAGCTCGTTCATCCCGTTTCCGAGCGAGGTCGTGATGATCCCCGCCGGCTTTCTTGCCGCGCGCGGCGAGCTCACCTTCGGCGCGCCGGTGCTCGACGCCACCGTGGCCGTGCTCTGCGGCTCCGCGGGGTCCCTGGCGGGTGCCTACGTGAACTACTTCCTCGCGCTGTATGCGGGGCAGCCCTTCCTGATGAAGTACGGCCGCTACCTGTTGCTTCCCCCAGAGAAGCTCGAGCGTGCCGAAGAGTTGTTCAGGCAGTACGGCGCCGGGGCCACCTTCGTGTGTCGCCTGCTGCCGGCCATTCGCCAGCTCATCAGCATCCCCGCGGGGCTGTCGCGCATGCCGCTCGGCAGCTTCTCGCTGTGGACGGGCCTCGGTGCGTCGCTGTGGGTCGCCATCCTCACCTACGCCGGATACTACGTGGGCGCACACACAGCGGCCATGAGCTACGGCGAGCTGGTCGCGTCGACCTCGCAGACCGTGCGACACAATCTTCTCTACGTGATCCCCGTGCTGCTCGCGGGCTTTGCCGCCTACGTCTTGGTGTCGAATCGCATCATGAATCGGCGCGCGCCCGCCGGTGCGACGACGCCTGCCAATCAGTGAGCGCGCCCCGAGCGGCCAGGTGATGCAGCGCAGCGCTGCCTAGGGTTGCGCTGCCATGAGACGCCGCGCTGCGACCTCGGCGTAGGCCGCGTCGCGCTCGAACAAGAGCGCGCGACGCCCGAGTCGCGACGCTGCGACCCCGGTGGAGCCCGAGCCCGCAAAAGGGTCGAGCACGATGCCGCCCTCGGGTGTGCACAACGCGATCAGCGTTTCGAGCAGGCCCACGGGCTTTTGCGCCTCGTGAAGCCCCCCCTCACCGTGCGCGAATCCTGCGCGAATCACGTTGTCGTAGCTGCCCGTGCGTGCGCGAAAGGCCTCCGCATCCATGGCCCCCACCAGGTGATCGAGCACGTTGTCGACCAAGGTCACGTCGTAGGGCTTGAAGCACCACAGGATAGGCTCGAATACGGGCGCGAGATTGCCCACGCGCAGGCCGCGGAAGCGCTCCGCCTCCGCGAGCTGCCCCCGCTTCTGCAGCACGGTGCTGAGGCGCTGGGCACGAAACACGGCGCGCGGCCTGAGCCATGCGAGCATGTCGCGAAAGTTGAAGCCCTCGTCCTCCATGGCCTGTACGCAGCGATGGGCGAAGCGACGGCCGGCGAAGATCACCGCCGAGCCGCCAGGCTTGAGCACGCGCAACCACTCGGGTGCGAAGCTGCGACAGAAGGCGTAGTACTGCTGGGGGATCTGCCGATCGGCGCTCGACCAGCCGTTGATCGGCTTTCTGCGCTTGTCGAAAACCTTACCCGCGCGGAGCTGGGCAGCGCTTTGGCCGAGCAGCGCCGCATTCTGATTTGGATGCAAGACGTCCCAGTGATCGTGGGCGATGCCGTAGGGAATGTCGGACACGATGGCGTCGATGGAGGCATCGGGCACGCTCGACAAGAGCGCGAGCGCATCGCCACAGCGCACGCCCGCTTCGACCTCGGGCGCCGCAACGCGCGGCAGGCGGCTTTCGCTCTCGGCGCAGGCCGCCCCGTGAAAGGCCGCGAGGGACTGCAACGCTGCCGACGAGAGCACCGTGGTGCCAGCCTCCACCGCGCGTAGCTCTGTCACCGTGACGCCGAGCTTGCGCGACAGCGCGTGATCGGTGATGCCGGTGAGGCGCTTGGTCTCGCCGATCAGCCAGCACGTATCGGGCGCATCGCTCACTGCGGCGCGAGCATACCATGGCGAACGGACGCCCCTGTGATCATCCCCGCTTGACGGACCTGCCCCTGTGCCTATGCCGCGCTCCATGACCGAAGCGCGGGGGCAGTGGCATTCGAAGTTGGGCTTCATCCTGGCAGCGGCAGGCTCGGCCGTGGGCCTCGGCAACCTGTGGAAGTTTCCCTACGTCACGGGCACGAACGGGGGCGGCGCATTCGTGCTCGTGTACCTCGCGTGCATTCTGCTCGTCGGTCTGCCGATCATGCTCGCGGAGGTGGCCCTCGGCAGCCTCGCGCAGACCGGCCCCGTCGGCGCGTTTCGACGCTTTGGTCGTGGCCCGTTCGTCGCGGTGGGTGGCATGGGCGTCATCTGCGCCTTCGTGATCCTCTCTTACTACAGCGTGGTGGCGGGCTGGTCTCTGCACTATGTGTGGCTCGCACTGAGCGGCGCCTTCGCCGTCGACTCGCACGCCGAGATCCCGGCGATCTTCGGCAAGCTCGCCTCCGATCCCGTCACGAGCAGCTTCTGGCACACCGTGTTCATGCTGCTCACGATCGCCATCGTCTACGGTGGCGTGCAGAAGGGCGTCGAGCGCGCCGCCCGCATCATGATGCCGGCCCTGTTCGTGATGATGCTGGTGCTCCTCGCCTACGCCACCACCCTCGACGGCTTCGGCCGGGCGTTCGACTTCGTGTTCGGCTTTCACACCGACAAGCTCACGGGCGAAGGCGTGCTCGAGGCCCTCGGACACAGCTTCTTCAGCCTGAGCCTCGGCATGGGCGCCATGCTCACCTACGGCAGCTACTTGCCGAAGGACGAAGACATCGTCAACGCCTCGATCGCCATCTCGGCCTTGGACACGTTGGTCGCCCTGATGGCGTGCCTCGTCTTGTTTCCCATCACCTTCAGCTACGGCATGGAGCCCTCGGCGGGCCCGGGTCTCGTCTTCGTCAACATGCCGGTGGCCTTCAGCCAGCTGCCCGGCGCGACGCTGTGGGCCGCGATGTTCTTCGTGCTGTTGTTCTTCGCGGCACTGACGAGTGCCATCTCGCTGCTCGAGGTGGCCGCCTCCTACTTCATCGACGAGCGGGGTTTCACGCGGCGACGGGCCGTCTTGTCGTGCGGCCTGTTCATCTTCTTGCTCGGCATTCCCTCGGCCCTGTCGAATGGCACCGAGCTGTTTGGGCCGAAGTTCGAGGCGCTGTTCGGCCGCAACTGGTTTGACAGCTTCGACTACTTGGCCAGCAACTGGATGCTGCCGCTCGGCGGGCTCGGGATCGCGGTCGTGATGGCCTACCGCGTGGGCGACGAGGCACGACGCGCAGAGATTGCGCTCGGCTCGACGCTCGGACGCATGGCGTGGTTTTATCTGGGCTGGCTCAAGCTCTTGCAGGTCGTGGTGCCCGTCGCCATCCTGGCCGTGATGCTGCACGCCCTGGGCCTGTTTTGATCCTGCTGACGCACACGGGCGCCATGCGTAACGTCCCCGCCGCGTGCTAGGACATGATCATCATGGGGCTATTGCTCTTCATTCTCCACGGCATCCGCCTCATTATCTTCGCCGACGTGATCTTGAGCTGGGTGCAGCGCGACGAAACCCAATTTCCACGCAGCCTCACCCGCCGCATCACCGCGCCCCTGTACGCGCCCATCCACGCGATCTTGAACCCGCGCAGCACTGGAGGGTTCGACCTCGCGCCGCTGATCCTGTTGATCTTGCTGAGCGTGCTGCAGCGCAACCTGCGCTGACCGTGAAGGCGCGCAACAAAGCGGCGTCGCCCCCGCGCGGCGCACCCCGTATGCTTACCCGGTGACCGTCGACCATCACGACCCGACGAGCCTGGCCGCCCAGCTCAACCGCTCCTGCCATTGCATCACCCTCGACGAGGCCCTCCTCGATCAGGCCCTGCACGACGAGGGCGCCCGCGCTGGCATCGAACAGCTGCTCACGACCCATCCGCAGCTGTTCTCGCGCTCGGCCGTGTTCATCGAAGAAAGCACGCACGCCGCGATGCGCAGCGTGGTCGAAGCCGTCGAGCGCGTCGTGGCCTTGCCTCGCTACGTCGCGCAGGTGCTCGAGAGCGCTCACCCGCATGCTCGCGTCCCCACCTCGACGCGCGGAGCGTTTCTCGGCTTCGATTTTCATCTCTCCGAAACTGGCCCACAGCTGATCGAGATCAACACCAATGCCGGCGGCGGCATGCTCAACGCCTTTCTACGCCGTGCCCAGCGCGCGTGTTGCGAGCCAGTCGCCGACGCGTTCGGCGTGGGCCGAGAGGCGCCGCAGCGCTTTCTGTCGATGCTGCGCGAGGAGTTTCGTCTCGCGCGTGGCGATGCGCCCCTCGAGCGTGTGGCCATCGTCGACGACGCGCCCGAAGGCCAGTTTCTCTATCCCGAGTTCGTGCTCTTTGCGCGCTTGCTCGAGGCCCAGGGCGTGCGCACCGTCATCGCGGATCCACGTGAGCTCCGCGTCGAAGGCGACGCGCTCGTGCACGACTCACAGCGTATCGACCTCGTCTACAACCGCCTCACCGACTTCACCCTGGAACAGGCCGGTCACGAGGCACTCGCCGAGGCGCTCGTACGCGGGCTCTCGGTCATCACGCCTCATCCGCGCGCGCACGCACTCTACGCCGACAAGCGCAGGCTCGCCCTGCTGAGCTGTGCCAACGCCCTCAGCGCGCTCGGCGCCCGCGGAGACGACATCGAGATCCTGAGCCGGCACGTGCCTCCCACGCGCGTGGTGACGCCCGACGCGCGAGAGCTGTTGTGGAAGGAACGCAAGTCGCTGTTTTTCAAGCCTGAGGCGGGCTACGGCGCCAAGGCCACCTATCGCGGCGACAAGATCACGAAGGGAGCCTTCGAAGAAGTGATGAACGGCGCCTACGTGGCGCAGCGCATCGTGCCTCCGAGCAGCCGCATCTTGAGCGTCGAGGGAGAGACGCGCGAGCTCAAGGCAGACATCCGCATGTTTGCCTACGCCTCCGAGGTGCAGCTCGTGTGCGCGCGTCTGTATCAGGGCCAGACCACGAATTTTCGCACCCAGGGCGGAGGCTTCGCACCGGTGTACGTGACGCGCTCCTGACCCGCGCGGGCGCGCAAGGCTCGCTCAAGCGCGCCGCTGCGCAATCGGCGCGAGCTTTCCCGCGCATGCCCTCAGGTAGTCTGCCGGGGCGAGCTCGACCTGAAGCCCCTTCTGACCGGCCGAACAGATCAACGTCGGCAGCTCATGTGCGCTCGCGTCGAGAAACACGGGAAGCGCCTTCTTTGCGGCAAACACGGTGGTGCCGCCGCGCACATACCCGGTGAGCGCCGTGACTTCGCGCAGGGGCACGAGCTCGACGCGTCGGTTGCCACTCGCACGCGCCAGGGCCTTGAGGTCGACATCGCTGTCGGCCGGCACCACGGCAAACAGGGGACCTGTGCGATCGCCGCGCGCCACGAGCGTCTTGAACACGCGCTCGATGGGTTGCCCCACCTGTGCCGCCACCTCGGCTGCCGAAAGATGCTCATCGCCCACGTCGTA
>CAYNOM010000062.1:0-13074 GCA_964398415.1 uncultured Polyangiales bacterium
AACAAGGACAACGACTGCGACGGTGAAGCCGACGAGGGCTGCGGCACCCCGCCGACCTGCATCCCGGTCGCAGAGATCTGCGGTGATGGCGTCGACAACGACTGCGACCTCGCGATCGACGAGGGGTGCGCCACCTGTCTCCCCCAACCCGAGATCTGCGGCGACGACGAAGACAACGACTGCGACGGCGAAGAGGACGAGGGCTGCCCGCAGCCCGGCTGCGTGCCCGAACCCGAGGTCTGCGGCGACGACGAAGACAACGACTGCGACGGCGAGAAGGACGACGGTTGTCCTGAGCCGAGTTGCGTGCCGAGCGCCGAGCAATGCAACGGCGTCGACGACGACTGCGACAAGGCGGTCGACGAGGGTTGCCCCTCTCCCGGCTGCATCCCAACCCTCGAGAAGTGCAATGACGTCGACGACGACTGCGACAAGCTGGTCGACGAGGGCTGCGCTCCTCCACCTTGCCGTGAGTTCCCCGAGATCTGCGACAACCAGGACAACAACTGCAACGGGCTGATCGACGAGAACTGCATCGTGTGCGTGGATCCGCGCCCCGAGGTCTGCGACGGCAAGGACAACGACTGCGATGGCCAGATTGACGAGGGTTGCCCGCCCATCGTGATCCAGTAATCGCGCCTGAAGTCCACCCCTGATGCACTGCGGCCGTGCGTAGACGCATTGCCGCAGTGAGCCGTATGGACCAGCTCGGATCTCCTTTACTGGCGCTTCGCGCCGCTTGTATGGTCTTTTCGACCTTCTGTACTGAAACGTGAGGACGTATGGCACGTACTTCGAGCTTGGTCTGGGCGGTGCTGCTGTTGACGCTTTCCGCATGCGCGGCCGATGGCGGCCCAAGCAGCGGGAGCACGAACGCCGGCGACGGCAATGATCGCACCTCTGGGGGCGTCAACGTCGGCGATGGTGGTGCGAGCGGAGGCAGCGGAGGCGGCGCGAGCAATGGCGCCGCCAACGGCAACGGCAACGCGGGTGACGACGCGGGCCCCGACTGTAAGACGACGTGCGAAGCAGACGAGTGCGGTGCCGTCAGCGATGGCTGCGGTGGCGTCGTGCAGTGCCTCGATCAGTGCCCCGCGGGACAGGGCTGCGGTTTCGATGCGCAAAAGCCCAATCGCTGCGCCTTTCCGCCAGCCGTGGAGTGCACGCCCAAGACGGCAGCCGAGGTGTGTGTCGGCAAGTGCGGCGCGGTGAGCGATGGCTGTAGCGACGTCATCACCTGCTCCGATCAGAACGGAGGCGTGGTCTGTACCGCAAACCAGCTGTGTGGCGGCTACCCGGGCAACCTGCAGCCCAACGTCTGCGTCAACCAGCCGACCTGCACGCCCGAGACCTGCGAGAGCCTCGGCCTCGAGTGCGGTTTGAGCGGAGACGGCTGCGGCGGGCAGCTCGACTGCACCGCCGAGACGGGTGGCTGCACAGGTAGTGAGGTGTGCGGCACAGGCACGGCGAGCAACCAGTGCGTCACCGATACCTCCTGCACGCCCATCGCAGCCACGACGGCTTGCGCCAACACCTGCGGCCAGACGGGCGATGGCTGCGGGGGTCTCATCGACTGCGAAGCCGACGACGCCACGAAGTGCGCGCCGGGCACGACCTGCGGCGGCGGCGGCGTGCCTGGGCAGTGCGGCAGCGCCACGTCGGGGCAAGACGGGGGCACGAGCACCTGTACGCCCTTCGACGCCACGAGCGTATGCGCCGGCAAGTGCGGCTTCGTGTCGAATGGCTGCGGTGGCGCCTACAAGTGCTCAGACCACGGCGGTCTCGTGTGCAACGCCAACGCGGGCGAGAGCTGCGGTGGCGGGGGTACGGCCAACGCCTGTGGCAAGCCTCCCTGCCCGCCGAAGACGCAGGCCGAAGCCTGCCCGGGCGTAGGCGACGACAAGAGCTGCGGCCAAGTCCCGAACGGCTGCGGCGGACTCATCGACTGCGGTGGTTGCTTGGACGGCCAAGAATGTGGCCTCGAGTCGGCGAACGTCTGCGGCACGATCCCCACGTGTCAGCCCACCGCCGTGAACACGGCCTGCTCGGGCAAGTGCGGCGTGGTCCCGAACGGCTGCGGCGGCACCTACACCTGCAACGCAGGAAACGGCGGCGTGTCGTGCAGCGGGGACGAGTTCTGCGGCGCGCTCGCGCCGAACCAGTGCGGCACCCCCATCTCGACCTGCACCCCGAAGACCTGCGCCCAGCTCGGCCACTCCTGCGGCCTCGCGTCGGACGGCTGCGGCAAAGCCATCAATTGCTGGCCCGACTGCGCCGAGAACAACACGAGCTGTCAGGACAGCTGCGGCGACGCGGCCCAGGCCTGCCTCTCCGACACGATGACGGGGGCCCAGAGCTGCGTCACCGGCACGGGCGGCTGCACGGGCTCGTTGTGCGACGACGTGCCCTCCTGCGCACCGAACGCGCTCACGCGCCTCACCGGCACGGTACGCACGCCGGGTCTAACGGTCGGCAACACGACCTACAACCGCATCCCGGTGCCCAACGCGGTGGTCTACATCCCTGCCGATCCCAGCGCGGCGCTGCCTGCGATCTTCCAGGGTGTACAAGCGGGCAATGCGGCCTCCTGCGGCCGCTGCGAAGACGAAGAGCTCGTGGTCGACGGACAGACCGTGCTCGCCGCCGCGGTCACCGACTATAGGGGTCAGTTCACGCTCGAGGGACGCATCCCCGTGGGCGTGGCCTTCAACCTCGTGGTGAAGGCGGGCAAGTGGCGCCGCGTGGTGCAGGTGCCTGCCGGCGTGGCTCAGTCGTGTACGAGCGTGAGCCTCGCCGATCAGTACACGCGCCTTGCGCGCAACAGCACCGACGGCAGGAGCGGCACGCAGCTCCCGCGCATCGCCATCTCGACCGGAAGAGTCGACGAGATGGAGTGCGTGTTCCGCAACGTCGGCATCGATGAAGCCGAGTTCACGGTGCCAAGCGGCGCGGGCCGCATCCACATGTACCGCGCGAACGGGGCGCGCATGCGCGGCACGGTCTGCGAGGGCAGATATGGCTGCGGGCTCTTTGGCTGCAATTTCCTGACTCCAGGCACAGCCTGCTCCAACAACAACAACGAAGGCTGTCGCACCGGCCGCTCCGGCTGCTCCTGGAACGACATCTCGGTCCCCGACAGCGATCTCTACTCCAACCAGGCTCGCCTCAACAGCTACGACGTCGTCGTGTGGGACTGCGAGGGCAGCGAACAGCAGCACGACACGCACGACCCCAAGATCGAGGCCTACGTCAACGCGGGCGGGCGCATGTTCGCGAGCCACTTCAGCTACGCGTGGATCGAAGGCAACGGTTCCCTCGACCGGTCGGCCACCTGGAGGACCGACGGCGACGCCAGAGAGGCCACGGGCTTCGTCTCGATGCCAGCGGGCACCAATGCGCGCCCTGGAGCCAACCCCACGAAGAGCCCGGTCTTCCGCAACTGGCTCGACTGGCAGGGGGCGCTGACCGGCACCTCCGCCAACGTGCTGAACAACCCGGTGACGCCCCAGTTCACGATCGACGACGCGCGCGACCGCGCTGGCGCCAACGTGGGCCCGAGCACCGACGAGTGGGTGTACCGTAACAACAACGGCCCCAAGGTGCAGCAGCTCTCGTTCAACACGCCCTACGGCGCGAGCGCGAGCAACATCTGCGGGCGCGTGGCCTATAGCGGCTTCCACGTCGCATCCGCCAACAACGACGGCGACAACGCGTACTTCCCCGACGTGTGCAGCAACGGGGAGCTGAGCGCGCAGGAGAAGGTGCTCGTCTTCATGCTGTTCGACTTGGCGGCCTGCGTGTCGGAGGGCGAGCCGCCGAGGCCGCCCGAGTGCACGCCGAAGACGACCCAAGACCTGTGCCCCGGCGCCAACGACGCCTGTGGACAGCTCTCCGATGGCTGCGGAAATCTCGTCGACTGCGGTGGCTGCAGCCAGGGCTTCTATTGCGACGGCAGCTCGTGCCGCCCGCAGCAGTGCACGCCCGCCACCTGCGCGTCGCTCGGCTTCAACTGCGGCGATCACGCCGACGGCTGCGGTGGCATCGCGCGCGACGCCCAGGGCGAAGAAGGCTGCGGCGACTGCACCGGCAACCAGCTCTGCGGTCTCGGCGGCCCCGGCCTGTGCGGCAGCGCGAGCTGTCAGCCCATCGCCATCGCCGACGCCTGCGACACCGACTCCTGCGGCCTTCTCTCCGATGGCTGCGGCGGCACCCTCGACTGCGGTCCCTGCGAGCCAGGTCAGGTGTGCGGCGGCGGCGGACCCAACGTGTGCGGCGAGGGCTCGTGCACGCAGATCCCGAAGGCCGACGCCTGCATGGGCTTCAACTGCGGCCTCGTGTCGGACGGCTGCGGCGGCACCCACGACTGCGGCGAATGCACGCCACCCGACAGCTGCGGCGGCGGCGGCATGCCGAACGTGTGCGGCCACCCCGCTTGCGTGCCCTTCACGAAGCAAGAGGCGTGCATGGACCTCGAGTGCGGCTGGGTCAGCGATGGCTGCGGCGGCGCCATCAACTGCGGCACCTGCCCCGATGGCTCGGTGTGCGGCGGCGCAGGTCCGAACCTGTGCGGCGACGTCTGCTCGCCCACGTCGTGCACTGCCGAAGGTGCCGAGTGCGGCAAGATCGGCGACGACTGCGGCGGCATCCTCGACTGCGGTCCCTGTCCACCCGGCGAGACCTGCGGCGCAGATGGTCCGAACAAGTGCGGCGGCGGGTCGTGTACCCCCACCTCCTGTGATGCGGCCATGGCCGAGTGCGGGTTGATCGGCAACGGCTGCGGCGGCGTGCTCGATTGCGGCCCAGGCACGAAGGCCGGCGAGAGCTGCGGCGGCGCCGGCGTGCCGAATCAGTGCGGCACCGGCACGGGCGGCTGCAATCCGCTGAGCTGCGAGGTTCAGAACGTCGAGTGCGGTGCGGCCGGCAATGGCTGCGGCGGCTTGCTCGACTGCGGTGGCTGCCCACCCGGATACGACTGCGAGCGCGGCGAGTGCGTGCTCGTGCCCGTCATCCAGTAGGGCACGGCGCAAGGTGGGCCGCGCGCACGTCGCGCGAGCCCGCAAGCCACAAGCGCTACACTGCGCCCCCACGTGACCCTGTGCCTCTACCGTAGCAATCGCGTCGAGCGCCTGGCCGAGGCGCTCGCCAGCGTCGTGCGCACTCCCGTCGCGGACGCCTTCGCGCGTGAAACCGTGGTGGTGCAGGGCCCAGGCATGGAGCGCTGGCTGTCCATGCGCCTGTCCGAGCACCTCGGTGTCTGGGCCAATCCCTGGTTCCCCTTCCCGCGCGCGCTGCTCGAGTTGCTGATGGACACGGTGCTCGGCCCGAATCCCGACGGGGCGGAGCGCTATCGGCGCGATGCGCTGACGTTCTCGATCGCAGGGCTGCTCCCGCAACGGATCGCGCATCCCGCCTTCGAGCCGGTGCGTGCCTACCTGACACGCGACGAGCGCGGCGACCGCCTGCTGTCGCTTTCAGACAAGCTCGCCGGGCTCTTCGACCAATACATGGTCTACCGGCCCGATTTCGTGCTGGCCTGGGAAGCCGGCGAAGGCACGCACTTTCAGGCGGAGCTGTGGCGTTCGCTGAGCCGTGAGCTCGGACCCGGCCATCCTGCACGGCGCTTCTTGGAGCTCGAAAGAGCGCTGACGGGCGGTGTTCGCCTTCGCGCGGCGCACTCTGCTTTTCCAGAGCGCGTGAGCCTGTTCGGCATCTCGACCTTGCCGCCGCAGTTTCTGCGTCTGCTCGGCCTCCTGTCGGAACAGCTCGACGTTCACTACTTTCTGCTCGTGCCCACGCCTGAGTTCTTCGGCGATCTCGATCGCTCGATGGCCACGGGCAACGATGCGACGGCCCTGCTCGCAAGCCTCGGTCGCTTGAGTCGCGAGCTGTGTGATGCGCTCACCGACATGCACTACACAGAGCCCCTAGGCGAGCTGTTCGAGGCGCCAGGCGAAGACAGCATCCTGCGGGGCCTTCAATCCGATCTGATGCACCTCTGCGCGCGCAGTCGACAGAAAGGGCCCGCGCTGCTCCCTCCGCTTGGCGTACGCGACACCGACGACTCGCTCTCGGTGCACGTGTGTCACAACGCGGTGCGCGAGCTCGAGGTTCTGCGCGATCAACTGCGCGCGCGCTTCGAGGCGTGTCCCACGCTCGAGCCCCGAGACGTCGTGGTGTTCGCCCCCGACATCGAGCGCTACGTGGCAGCGATCGAGTCGGTGTTCTCGAGCAGTGAAGCAGCAGAGCTCGCACCTATCCCCTATCAAATCGCAGACCGCCGCGCGTCCGTGCTCTCCGAGGTGGCCGACGCGCTGCTCGCCGTGCTCGACCTCGTCCGTTCGCGCCTGCATTTGAGCGAGGTGCTCGACCTCTTGCATCGTCCCGTGGTGCGCGAGCGCTTCGACATCGGCGAGCCCGACATGGCCCTGGTCGAGCGCTGGCTCATCGATGCCGGCGCACGCTGGGGCATCGATGACGCGCATCGCGCACGCGAGGGACAGCCCCGTGTGCACCAAAACAGCCTACGCTTCGGCCTCGAGCGCCTGCTCGTGGGCTACGCCTGTGCCGACGGCGCGGAGCTGCCCTTCGCCGGGGTGCTCGCCGCGAGCGAGGTGGAGGGGCAACGCGCGCTCTTGCTCGGCAAGGTCGCCCGCTTTCTCGAGTGCCTCTTCCGACTCGCCGACGCCCTGCGCGAGCCGCTCCCCGTCGCGAGGGCCGTGCCTGTCCTGCTCGACGCCCTAGCCCAGCTCTTCAGCACCGAGCGCGGGCGAGAGCGCGATCATCACGCGCTGCGTGAGAGCCTCTCACAGCTGGCCGCCGATGCCGCGCGCGCAGGTCACGAAGCTCCGCTGTCGAGCCTCGCGCTGCGGAGGCTGCTCGAAAAGCGCGTCGACGCGGGCCGCATCAGCACGGGCTTTCTCTCGGGCGGCGTGACGTTTTGCGAGCACGTCCCCATGCGGGCCATCCCGTTTCGCGTCGTGTGCTTGATCGGGATGGATGACGAGTCCTTCCCACGAAGGACAGCACGCCCCTCCTTCGACCTCATGGCTGACAAGCCGCGTCGGCTCGATCGCAACCTGCGCGACGACGACCGCCAGCTCTTTCTCGAAGCCATCCTGTCTGCGCGCGATGCCCTGATCGTCACTTACGTAGGCCGCAGCGAAACCGACGACAGTGAGCGCCCTGCGTCGGCGCTGCTCGATCAGCTCCTGCGGGTGGTCGAGCGGCACTTCGTCGCCCACGGCAAAGGCGCGTCGTTGTCGCTCGGCCCCGAAGGCAGCGTGGCCGAGCGTGTGAGGCACGTGCACGCCCTGGCACGCTTCGATCTGCGCTACTTCAGAAACCCCAAAGACCCCGTATTTTTCAGCCACGACGAGCGCGCTCTCTCTACCGCGCGCACCAAGCAGCAGCCGAACCGAGAGGTTTTGCCCTTCGTGCGCACCGGGCTCGACGTCCCCAAGCTGTCGCGCGCCATCGACGTCGAAGAGCTCGTTCGCTTCTTTCGCTCGCCGGCCCGACAGTTCGCGCGCACCACCCTGGGCATCAGCCTCCCCGAGGATCTCGACCCGCTGCCCGAGCGCGAGCCTCTCGTGCTCGACGGCCTTTCGCGTTGGCAGATCGGCAACGACCTCATCACGCAAGAAGACCTCTCGGCGGAGCGCCGTACGCGGCTCGCCCTCGAAGGACGCCTGCCTGCGGGCACCCTCGGCGATGCCTGCTTCGACGAGATCGCCAAGGTCGCAGGCCGCGTACGCGAGCTCTCTGCCACCGAGGCGCGCTCTTCGGACGTGCTGCTCGACCTCGCGATCGGCGGCCTTACGCTGCGTGGGCGCATTCGTCCGATGTACGGGGCCACGCACGAGGAGATCACCTACTCGACGCTGCAGGCCAAGCACATGCTCGCCGCCTGGATCCGCCACCTGTGCCTGTGTACGGCGCGCCCCGACGCGTCACCCATCACGCGGCTCATCGGTCGCAACGCTGGGCGGGCCCAGGCCTTTCGCTTTGCTTTCCAGGCCGATGCACGAGCCCACTTGGAAGAGCTGTGTGCGCTGTTCGAGCTTGGGCAACGCACGCCCTTACCTTTTCTCGTCGACGCGGCCTACGACTATGTCGACGGATTGCGTAGCTCCAAGGGCCAAGACGCCCTCGAAAAGGCCCGGAGGGCAAGTCAGCCACAGGCGCCCCGCGATGGCGACGACGACTACGTGCGCCAGGTGTTCGGCGCCGACGTGTTGCAGCGGCTCGCGGAGCTGCACGCGCCGGGCGAGCCGAGCCTGTCGTTCACCTCGCTTGCGCGGCGCATCTTCGAGCCCCTATGCGAGCACCTCGAGCAGGAGAGCCCATGAAGCCGCTCGATCCCCTCGCTCTTCCGCTCGGCGGCACCACGGTCATCGAGGCCAGCGCCGGAACGGGCAAGACCTACACGATCACCACCTTCGTGCTGCGCCTGTTGTTGGAGCATGAGCTCGACATCGAGCAGATCCTGGTGGTGACCTACACGCGCGCCGCCACCGCCGAGCTCCGCTCGCGCATCCGAAGCAGGCTCAGCACGGCGCTGCGCGCGTTTCAGGGCGAGGACGTCGAAGACTCGGCCATCGCGCAACTCTTGTCGCGCGCACGCGAGCGGGGATCCGAGGCGGCGCAGCGTGCACGCCTCGAGCGAGCGCTCGCCAGCCTCGACGAAGCCCCCGTGTTCACGATCCACGGCTTCTGTCAGCGCACGCTCGCCGATCACGCCTTCGACAGCGGCGCGAGCTTCGACAGCGATCTAGCCACCGACTCCGGCGCGCTCCTGCGTGAGATCGCCGGCGACTACTTCGGCAAGCGGCTCACCTTCGGTCCGCGCGACGAGGTGGAGGCCCTGCGCACGCAGACCCCAGAGGTGCTCAACAAGCTCGCGCTACGCGTCGGGGCCACGGGGATGCGCATCCTGCCCGAGCACGTCGATGCGGCGATGCTCGATCTCACCACGTGGCGTGAAGCGCAAGAGTGCTGCCGTGCGCTTTACGCGTCCGACAAGGATCGCATCCGCGCGCTCGTGTCGACCCTCAAGCGAGCTGGGACGTATGTCGACTCGTGGTGCAAGAAGCTGGAGGAGGCGCTCGACCGGGCCGCTCCGGGCTTCTTGGATGACGACCCGGCGTGGGTCGGCTATTTCACGACCTCCGGCGCGGCTGAGCAACTCAGGAAGGGTCAGGCCCCCATCGCGCATCCGTTTCTCGATGCCATGGAGCGCTTCGTCGAGGAGGAGCGAGCGGTGCAGCGCGCCTACGAAGCCATGCGCATTCACTTCCTGAAGGACTTCGTCGACTACGCCCAGCACGAGGGCGCACGGCGCAGCGAAGCGCTCGACCTTCGCACCTTCGACGGCCTGTTGCGCGAGCTCGACGAGGCCCTCTCGGGCCCTACCGCACGAGGTCTGGCGGAGGCTGTTCGAAAGCGCTACCGCGCGGCCCTCGTCGACGAGTTTCAAGACACCGATCCCCTGCAGTACCGCATCTTTCGCGCCCTGTTCGGTGGGGGCGACACGCCGCTCTTGCTCATCGGTGATCCAAAGCAAGCGATCTACGGCTTTCGCGGCGCGGACGTGTACGCCTACATGCGGGCCCGCGACGACGCGGGCGACGCCGTGTACACCCTCGACACGAACCGCCGCTCCGACGGGCCCCTGGTGCGCGCGCTCAATCGCCTTTACCGCAGGGTGGAGCATCCCTTTGCGCTTTCGGGCATCGCCTATCTGCCGGTCGAGACTGAAGCCGACTCCGAGGCACGCTTCGAGGCCCGCGATGGCCGTGCGCCCATCGATCTCATCGTGTGTGGGCCCGCGACGAACGCAAACGACCTCAAGCAGAGCGTGATCGCCACGGTGGGCGCCGACCTCGTGCGCATGCTCGGCTCGGGCTGTCGTCGCAGGGATGAGTCAGGTCAGCTTCGCGCCCTGCGTCCACGCGACTTCGCCGTGCTCTGCCGCACCAACGACGAAGCCAAGCGCATGCACGTCGAGCTCTCGAGCCTGGGCGTGCCCGCGGTGCTGCAGGGCGATGCCAGCGTGCTCGACAGCGAAGACGCCGTGGAGCTCGAGCGTGTGCTCGTCGCCCTCAGCCACCCGAGCGATGCGCGCGCGCTGCGCTCTCTGTTGTGTTCGTTCTACGTCGGTCTCGACGCCGCAGCCCTGTTCGAGCTAGGGCACTGCGACGCGAAGTGGGACGAGCACCGCGCGCGCGTCCATCGCGCCCACGAGCTGTGGCTGAGTCACGGCTTCATGCAGGCGATGTGTGCGTTCATCGACGACTACGCGGTCGAGCAGGTGCTCTTGCGAAGGCCCGACGGCGCGCGGCGCATCACAAACCTCTGGCATCTGCTCGAGCTCTTGGCCCAGGCCGCCATCGAGCACCGGCTGGGCGCGCTCGGCATCGTGCGCTTTTTACGCTTGATGCGTAGCGATTCGGGCCTGCGCAGCGAGCTCGTGGGCGACGCCGAAGAGCTGCGCCTCGAAAGCAGCGAAGATGCCGCGCTCTTGACCACCATCCACAAGAGTAAGGGGCTCGAGTATCCCCTCGTGTACGTGCCCTTCGTGTCGAACGGCAACCTCCTTCGGGGCGACGACAAGACGTTTCCGCGCTTTCACGATGTGCGCGCTGACGGAGCGTACACGCTCGACCTGGGCTCTGCCGACCTCGAGGCGCACAAAGTCGAGGCAGAGCGCGAGGCCCTGGCCGAGGCCCTGCGTCTGCTCTACGTCGCTTTGACCCGCGCCAAGCACCGCGTGAGCATCGTGATCGCGCGCGGAAAAAACGACAAGTTCGAGCGCTCTGCCCTTTCCTACACGCTCTTCGGCGGTGGCGATCACGCGGCGCTGGCGGAGCGCGTGAAGGGCCTCGATCCCGCCGCCATGCAGCGCGCGCTCGCCGAGCTTTCAGAGCGCAGCGAAGGTGGCCTCAGCATCTCGAGCGGCGCGCTTACGCGCAGCACGTACGTTCCCCCCGCGGGCCGTCCGCTCACGCTCGCGACGCGCAGCGCCACGCGCAAGCTCGACACGGGGTTTCGCACCACGAGCTTCTCTGCCTTGACCTCGGGCGAGCGCAGCACCTGGTTCGACGCCGCGGCCGATCGCGACGAGACGCAAGATGCGCCCGAGCTCGATGCACCGAGCGTGCTGCCACTCGACGAGTTCCCGCGCGGCGCCCTGGCCGGCCAACTCGTGCACGAGGTGCTCGAGCACCTCGACTTCGGCGCCGATACCGCCACGCTCGAGGCCCTGGCCCGCACGAGCATCGTGGCGCGCGGCTACTCCGAGGCGCTGGTGCCGCAGCTCACGCTGGGTCTATCGCAGATGCTCGACGCCCCGCTCGACGCCTCGGGCCTGTGCTTGCGAAAGCTGTCGCTCGCCGATCGTCTCAACGAGATGGAGTTTCTGTTTCCCATCCAAAGGCCCCTGTCGCCCCGCGCGCTGGCTCAGGCCTTCGTCGCCCACGACGCGCCGAGCATGCACCCGCACTACGGCCAAGAGCTGCGTGAGCTCAGCTTCGATCGCTTGCGCGGCTTTCTGCGCGGCTACGTCGATCTCGTCTTCCGCCACCAAGGCCGTTATTACGTCGTCGACTACAAGTCCAATCGCCTCGGCCCGAGCGCTCGCGACTATGCCCCCGAGCGGCTGCTCGCACCCATGGCCGAGCATCACTACTTCCTGCAGTACCACTTGTACGCGCTGGCCCTGCATCGCTACCTCGAGAGGCGCGTCGCCGACTACAGCCACGAGCGCTGCTTCGGCGGCGTGTATTATCTGTTCTTGCGCGGCATGGCGCCCCAGCATCCCTTGGGCACGGGTGTGTTCTTCGACCGCCCGAGCGAGGCTTTGCTCTGCACGCTCGATGCGCTCATGGGCCGGGCCGGGGAGGAGGCAAGTCCATGACGATCTTGAGCGAGCTCGAGGCGCTCTCGAGGTTGTCGATGCTCGACGTGGAGCTCGCCACGACGCTGACCCGCATCGCCGGCGAAGAGCGGCCCGAGGTGAGGCTCGCCGTGGCTTTGGCGAGCGCCGAAGTGCAGCAAGGCAACACCTGCCTCGATCTCAGCAAACCGCTCGCGCTGCCGCCCCATGAAGACCCCAGCATGGAAGCAACGAGGCTGCGCCGCGCGCTCGAGACGAGCCCCCTCGTTCAGCACGCGTCGGAAGCCCTCACGCCGACGCGGCCGCTCGTGCTCGACGCCCGAGGCAGGCTCTACCTCGCGCGCTACTTCGACCACGAGCAAGGCGTGGCGCGCGCCGTGCGCCGCATGGCCGAGCACGTCATGCCCGTTCGGGCCCTCGCGACAGCGCACGTCGACGCATTGTTTGGAACACCTACACATATACCCGACCTCCAGCGCGAGGCGGCGGTCGCGGCCCGTTCGCGACGCCTCAGCGTGATCGTGGGCGGTCCGGGCACAGGCAAGACCTCCACCGTGGTCAAGCTGCTCGCGCTGTTGATCATCGATCGCTTGGCCGAGGGGCAACCGCCGCCGCGCATCCTGCTCGTCGCGCCCACGGGCAAGGCAGCCCAACGCCTCAACGAGTCGATCGAGAGCGCGCGCGAGAGGCTGGCTGTGCCCGACGCGGTACGCGACGCCATCCAAGCCTCGGCCCAAACCGTGCACCGCGCCTTGGGTTCCATCCCCGACTCACTCACTCGCTTCAGGCATGGTCCAGACCTCCCACTCGACTGCGACGTCTTGTTGCTCGACGAGGCGTCGATGGTCGACCTCGCCCTGATGCGTCGCCTACTCGACGCCGTTCCCGAGCAGGCCCGCGTGATCATGCTCGGCGATCCCGATCAGCTGGCGTCGGTGGAGGCCGGAGGTGTGCTCGCCGACCTGTGTCGCGCAGCCGAGATCCCGACGAGCCCGCTCGCGACGTGCGTGAATCGGCTCGTGACGAGCCACCGCTACCCGGCAGGCAGCGGCATCGCGCGCCTTTCCGAAGCCGTGCACACCTCGGATGCGCAGGGTGCCCTCGAGCTGCTCTGCTCGAGCGCGCACGACGATGTGTCGCTCGCTCCCGAGATTGGCGCGGGCCCCCTACCCCGCGAGCTC
>CAYNOM010000062.1:13174-16575 GCA_964398415.1 uncultured Polyangiales bacterium
AAGGGCGCGGACGTACGGCGCGTCGCCCTCGGGCGGCTGCCCGCCCACGAGAGCGTCTACGCCATGAGCGTGCACAAGAGTCAGGGCTCCGAGATGGATGAGGTGGCGATCGTGCTGCCGCGCGAGCCCTCGCCCGTGGTGACGCGCGAGCTCTTGTTCACCGCGATCACACGCGCCAAGCGCAGGGTCACGATCTACGCGAGCGAGGCCGTGTTGCGGCACGCCATCGAGCACCGCACCGAGCGCGCCTCGGGCCTGTGCGACGCACTCACAAGCTGAAATCGAGCTGCGGCTCGCCGAGCGACCTCAGCGCCTCTTGAATGGCGCTGTAGGGACGCGCACCGAGAAAACCGCGATGCGCTGAGAGCGGTGAGGGATGGGCCGCGGTGACCACGCGATGCCGCGCCCCGTCGATGCGCCGCGCCTTTTTCTCCGCGGGCTTCCCCCACAGGGCAAACACGAGCGGCCTGTCGCGCGCGTTGAGCGCGTCGATCACCGCATCGGTGAAGCGCTCCCAGCCCCGTCCCGCATGGGAAGCCGCCTGCCCGGCGCGCACCGTGAGCACCGTGTTGAGCAAGAGCACGCCACGCCTGGCCCAAGTGCTGAGATCGCCGCTCGCAACAGCGCGCTGGCCGGTGTCGCTCTCGAGCTCCTTCAGCATGTTGCGCAGCGAAGGAGGGAGGCGCGCGCCCTCGGGCACCGAGAAGCACAACCCGTGGGCCTGGCCCTCGCCATGGTAAGGGTCCTGGCCGAGCAGGACGACGCGTACCTCGGCGAACGCTGTCTCGCGAAACGCGCGAAAGACATTCTGCTCTTCGGGGTACACGGGCGCCTTCGCGCGCTCGTCGTCGACGAACCTGCAAAGCTCAGAAAAGTAGGGCGCGTGGAACTCGGCCGCGAGCACGCGCTGCCAATCTGGGGGGAGGTCGACGCGCATCCTTCAGTCGTGAACCGTGATGCTGATCATCTTGACGGGCGTCTTCGGCCTGTCGCCGGGCGCCGTCGGGGTGGTCTCGATCTTCTTGATCGTGTCCATGCCCGAGATGACCTTGCCAAACACCGGGTGCTTCGAGGGGCCCGGCGTGAAGAAGTCGAGGTAGGCGTTGTGGACGGTGTTGATGAAGAACTGGCTCGAGCCGCTGTTCGGCCCGGAGTTGGCCATCGACAGGGTGCCCGGCTCGTTCGAGAGCTTGGCGTCGGCCGGATGCTCGTCCGGAATGCGTCCATGGGGCGAGCTGCCGGTGCCGCAGCGTGGGCTCGCCGGATCCTTGCTGTGCGGACAGCCAAACTGGATCATGAAGTTGTTGATCACGCGATGGAAGTGAAGGCCGTCGTAGAAGCCTTCCTTGGCGAGCTTGACGAAGTTGCCCGCCGTGATCGGCATCTTGTCGACGAACAGCTCGATCTCGATGTCGCCGAGTGAGGTTTTCATTGTAGCGGTTGGGTTTCCCATGGCGCGGACCATATCACGGGCACGGGCCCGTCACGACCCGTGCGCCGGGCTGAGGTACCAGCCGCTCTCGGCGCGCCTACTCGGCCGCGTCTGCATCCGGCTTGGGCTCGTCGAGCGCCCCCACCCAGGCCCCGCGCGCCGTCTTGATCGTGTGCTGCTCGTGATCCGCGAACACCTCGGCGCCGAAGCGCTCCTGCACGCCCCCGCGCAGGGTGGCGAGGGCCTCCTTGGCGCGCACCCCCCTGGGGGTCTGCTTGTCCCACGGGAAGAAGTACACGACGGCTGCGTTGACGCTGCGCGCGATCGGGTTGTCGTCGCGGTCGAAGCTCTGCTCCAAGGACTCCCAAGCGCTCTGCATGGCCGCCATTTGCTTCTTGCGCGCGCGGTCGATCAAGAGACGCGGGTTGAGGCCCAAGGCCTCGAGATCCGGCTCGAGGGTCTTCGTCTCCCACAGGGCGTAGGTGAGCAGGCGCACCTGAAACACGCTCAAGCCCAGCACTTCCCGCGTGCCCATGCCCTGGAGCAGATCGGGCAGGTACTGCATGCCGAGCCCCACGTGCCGCGCCTCGTCGCGCTCGAAGTACTTCAAGAGCTCGCACAGCACGGGCTCGACGCCGCTCTCACGGACGCCCTGAAAGATGCTCAGGGCGATGGTCTCGACCATGAGCTGCATGCCGACGAGCTTGTGGGCGAGGTTGTCCGTGTCGAGCACCAGGTCGAGCAGCGCCTGGGGCGCACGCGCCATCCGCTCGGGCATGTAGCCGAGCTCGCTGAGGTAGTCGTACATCACGTAGAAGTGCCGCGCCTCGTCGTGGGCCTGGCTCGTCGCCGCCAGCTTGGCCTCGAGGGGCACGAGCCGGTCGGCGAGCTGAGCGCTGATCTTCCACGCCGCAAGCTCGCCCCACATGATGATCGCGAAGATGCGCTTGAGCGCCTCCTTCTTCTGCGGATCGATGTGAATGCCCCCGTGCTGCTCGAGCAGCATGGCGAGGATTTCCTTGCCGTCCCAAGCGAGATCCTGCCCGCGATGGTAGATGCGTTCGCACTTCGTGAAGCGCTTGGCCTCCTCGGCGCTGCGGTGGACGTCGAACATGTCGTAGCGAAGCTGCGTCTTTCCGAATCCTGCGATGGCCATGAACACCTCCCGAGAGCCAGAGACACGAATGCGCACCAAAGAGCTTCAAGACTTCTGCGGCGCGAGATAAGCCAGACAAAGGCGCGTCAGCTCGTCGGCCAGAAGCGCCTCGGAGATCGGTGGGCCGAGCGACGGGTGACGCATGGCTTGGGCCTGCAACAAGCTCAGCAGCACGCCCGACAGCACCGACACCGTGAGCTCGCTCTGCGCAGAGCGGGGTAGCTCGTCGCGTGCGGCGAGAAACGTCGCGAAGCAGCCGCTGAGGTGCGCCACGAGCTCGTTCAGGGTGCGCCCGATCTCGACGTCGCGCAGCGCCGCCAGCGACAGGCTGGCGAGGAGCGGACGCCGCTCGTTCACGACGCGCAGCACGAAGCGAAGGCCCGTGTTGAGGACGCTCTCGAGCGTCTCGTCCTCCCAGCGCGTGGGCTCGAGCACCGCCTCCATCGTGGCGCGCGCCTGAACCGCGAAGCGCTCGCAGACGGCCCGCAACAAGGCGTCGCGGTCTTCGAAGCGGGCGTAAAAGGCGCCCACCGAGGAGTGCGCGCGCTTCGCCACGGCCGACACGCTCATGGCCTCCGCCCCCTGCTCCAGGATGATCGCCTCGGCGGCGTCGAGCAGGCGCTCGAGCGTACGTTGGCTGCGCTCCTGCTGCGGAGGCTTGACCCACTCGAGAAGACTGTCGGGACGCATGAGCATTTAGAACCAGAACCTCGGTTCTATTTTGCGGACCCTCGGCCGACAATCAATCACGATTTCACAACCCACCGTGATCGCGAAGAATCTCCTCGAGCGCACGACCCCGGGCGGCGCGTC
>CAYNOM010000063.1:0-2636 GCA_964398415.1 uncultured Polyangiales bacterium
ACTCGTGGGTGGGGCTCTGGTTGAAGGCCCAGCGGATGGCCTGATCGAACTCTGTCTTGGAGTAGGCCACCCCGCCGCCGGAGCCGCCGAGGGTGAAGGAGGGGCGCAGGATGACCGGATAGCCGATGCTCTCGACCGCCGCGTAGGCTTCGTCGAGCGTGCGCGCGAGGAAGGCCCGCGGACAGCGCAGACCGATCTTTTCCATCGCGTTCTTGAACAGCTCGCGATCTTCGGCCTTGTTGATGGCCTCGACGCTGGCACCGATCAACTCGACCCCGTGCTTGTCGAGGATGCCCTTTTTCGCGAGCGATAGCGCGAGGTTGAGTGCCGTCTGCCCGCCCAGGGTGGGTAGCAGGGCATCAGGCTTCTCGCGTTCGATGATGGCCTCGAGCACCTCCACCGTGAGGGGCTCGACGTAGGTCCGATCCGCAAATTCGGGATCGGTCATCACGGTGGCGGGGTTCGAGTTGACGAGAACGACCTCGTACCCCTCTTCTTTCAAGGCCTTGGCCCCTTGGGTGCCGGAGTAGTCGAACTCACAGGCCTGGCCAATGACGATGGGGCCGGAGCCCACGAGCATGATCTTCCGAATATCTTCGCGGCGCGGCATCGATCGCGCGCATTATCACCCCAGGGGGCGGGCGGCAACGTGCCCGCGCAGGGCAGCCACGAGCGCCTCGCCGCGCGGGCCCCTTCCCTCGAAGCGAGCCACGCGCCCGTTTGGCCCGAGAGCCAAGAAACACCACAGGCCCTGCCCCCCCAGCGCGTCGGAGAAACGGTCGCCCCACTCGATGACCACGACCGCGTCGGCCCCGATGCGCTCGGAAAGGCCGAGCTCGACCAGCTCGTCGGGATCACTCAAGCGATACAAGTCGGCGTGCACCAGGGGTACCCGGGCCTGGTGCTCGTGCACCAACGCAAACGTGGGACTCGTGATCGGGATCGACTCGGGCACTCCGAGCCCGCGTGCGAGCGCCCGCACGAGGAAGGTCTTGCCCGCCCCGAGATCGCCCTCGAGCACCAGCAGATCGCCGGGCTGAAGCAAGCTCGCGAGCAACAGGCCGAGCCTGCGCGTGGCTCGCCGTGTGGGCAGTGGCAGGGTAAGTTCCGCGGGCACGCCCCACAGAGGTCGCACTCGCGGCCGGTTCACGCAAGCGCGCCATGATCCCTCCGGCCCGGCCCCGCTCCCGTTTTCGACTCGCGCTATGCGTGGGCGGCGCGCTCTTGGCTGTGCTCTCGGCGGCGCGCGCCGCGGCCTCCCCCACGGCGGCCCCCCAGAAGCCCCTCGTGGCGGTTTCCCAGCGCTATGCCCTCACGGCCGAGCTCGATCCCGACGCCCACGAGGTGCGTGGCACCCTGCGCCTCTCGCTGACCAACAGCACAAGCTCGCCACTGCGCTCGCTGCTTCTGCATCTGTACATGAACGCCTTCCGGGACGACGAGAGCGTGTTCATGCGCGAGTCTGAGGGCAGCTTGCGCGGAGCGCGCACGAAAGGCCGCGGCTTCATCGAGCTATCGAGCCTGCGCGTGCGGGACGAGGACGTGCTCGCGCGCGCCGAACAGGAGCTCATCCCAGGCGACCGCACTCAGCTGCAGATCGCGCTCGACGAGCCGTTGTTGCCCAACGAAACGCTCGTGCTGACGGCCTCGTTCGTCACGGCGCTGCCGCCGGTGTTCGCGCGCGCAGGCTACGTCGACGACTTTCACGCGGTGACGCAGTGGTTTCCAAAGCTCGCCAAGCTCGAGCAGGACGGCTCGTTCGCGAGCTTTCCCTATCACGCGCGTTCGGAGTTCTACGCCGACTTTGCCGACTACTCGCTCGAGATCGATGTGCCCCGCGGCTACGTGGTCGGCGCAACGGGGCGGCTCGTCTCTCGGGGCGAACGCGAAGGCCGCTCGCGCCTTCGCTTCGAAGCGCACGCGGTGCACGACGTCGCGTTCGTGGCCGCAAGCCGCGCACGCACCACGGAGAAGCGCCTCGAAGGCGTCGACGTGATCTTCATGCATCCGCCGGGCTACGAGCTGGCGCTCGCCGAGCACGAGCGGGTGATCGCGGTGGGCCTACGCCACTTCGGCCTGCGCTACGGACCCTACCCCTACCCTGCGCTGACGGTCGTCATCCCCCCACGCGGCGCGGAGGGCGCGGCAGGCATGGAGTACCCCAGTCTGATGCTCACGGCCGGAAGCTGGCTTCACCTGCCCTCCGTGCCGTGGCTCTCGGGTAGCTTCGTCACGGCGCACGAGCTCGCGCACCAGTGGTTTCAGGGCATGTTCGCCTCGAACGAGGCCGCCACCCCCGTGCTCGACGAGGGCCTCGCCGAGTGGGCTGCGCTCGACTTGGTGCGCGCCATCTACGGTCCGCGCGCTGCGCTTTCTGCCTTCGCCCCCATCGATCGCATCGAGGCCGAGCGCCTCGGCGCGCTGCTCCTCGCACCACCGAGCCTGCCCGGAGCTTGGCCAGCCCACTTCTACACCGAGCGCGAGTATGGGCGCACGATCTACGCGCGCAGCGCCACGGTGCTCGAAACCGTACGCCGCGCCCATGGTCGCGCGCGCTTCGAGCGTGCTCTCGCGCTCTACGCGCAGCGAAGCCGCTTCGCGCACCCGACGCCCTCCGATCTCGAAGCTGCCTTCGA
>CAYNOM010000063.1:2736-16443 GCA_964398415.1 uncultured Polyangiales bacterium
GAGCTCGAGCTGTCGACCTCCGAGCGTGTGGCCCGGGTGGTCATCGACCCCGATCGCGCCCTGCTCGTCGATCCGAATGTGCGCGACCAACACGTGACGCTGGTCGAGGCGCCGCACGTGGGCCTCGGCACACAGCTTCTCGCGCTGTTTCAGACCCTATTCGCTTGGGTGGGGCCGTGAATTCGTGGATCTTCGTGCTCAGGGCTCTGCCTGTCACCTTCGTGGTCTACTTGATCGGCGCAGCCTTCTCCGCACCGCTCGCGCTTCCGCTGGGCGGCGAGCTCGAGCGCACGCTCAGCTTTCCGTTTGCGCCCGAGTGGGCCCGCGTGTCGGCGGTCGAAGGCCTTGCAACCCTCGCACCCGCGCTACGCGTACAGGGCCTGACGCTCGCGCTCTCGCTTGCGTCCTTCGTGCTGCTCTCGCCCCTCTTGCAGATGGCCTGGCTCAAGGCGCTGTCTTGCCCCCTCGGCCCCGTCGAGGCGCTGCGTGAGGGTGTACGGCTGTACGGGCGTGCGTCCGCGGTGAGCCTGCTGATTCTCGCTTCGACCGCGATCGCGGTCCTACCCTGGGGCCTCTTGTCCTTGGGGCTCCATGGTTTTCTTCTGCCTCGCACGAACACGCGCGTGCACGATCTCGCGCTGCTCCTCGCCCTCACACCCGCCCTGCCGACCGCGGTCCTGTGCGCCCTGTGGCACGATCTGGCGCGCGCACGCTGCCTTCACACAGGCGCGATACGCGCGAGCCTCGCCGCCCTGCGCGACGTGACGAGCAGCTTTCTCGTGCTGCGTTTCATGATCTTTGGTCTGATCAGCGTCGCCCTTTCCCTGGGCCTCTCGTTGACGCTACCCCATCTGAAGCCGTCGCACGCCCTGAGCGGCCTCGTGATCGCCGCGCTCGTGCAGGGAGTCGCCCTGCTCCGAGCCGTCGTCCGCAGCCGCTGGCTGACCGATGCGCTCGCCCAAATCGACGAGCCCCTGGAGCAGAGCTCGAAGCGGCCCCCTAGGGCCAAGAAGGAGTCGGCATGACGAATGTGCTCGAGATCCAGACGATCGATGCAAGCCGCGTGTGGACGGTGTCCCGCCCCCATGTGCGCAACGCGATCGACGAGCACGTGGTGCACGCGCTCGAAGCAGCCCTCGACGATGTCGAACGCGACCCAGCGCTGCGCGCGGTGGTGATCACGGGGAGCGGCGAAGCGAGCTTCATCTCGGGCGCGGATCTCAAGCGCCTCGGAGCGTTGAGCGAGCTCGAACGCGATGCGCTCGACGCGCGCATGCGAGCCGCCATGCATAGGCTCGCTGCCCTGCCTGTGCCGGTGTTTGCCGCGCTCAATGGCGCGGTCATGGGCGGTGGGTGCGAGGTTGCTCTCGCTTGTGACGTGCGCATCGCCGAGCCCCACGTCCGCATCGCGTTCAGGCATGCCGCCATGGGCGTGACGCCCGGCTGGGGCGGACTCACTCGCCTCACCTCGCTCGTCGGACGCAGCACGGCCGCCAGGCTGCTCTTCACCGCGTTGCCCGTGGACGCCGACGAAGCCCTGCGGGTGGGCCTCGTCGATGAGCTGGTCGAGCAGGGACGAAGCCTCGCGCGCGCGCTCGAGCTGGCTCGCGCGGTCGCAGAGGCGTCTCCCTCAGCGGTGGCCGATGCGAAGCGTCTGCTCAGCTTGGCCTACGACGAGCCTTTCGAGATCACGCGCGACGAAGAGCAACGCACCTTCCTCGCGCGCGCGCGCTCAGCCGATCACGCCGAGGCACTCGCCGCCGTGCGCGAAAAGCGCGCCGCGCAGTTTGCACCTCGCCGCATCGACTGACGCGCCGGTTCCTAACTGCGCTCGTCACTGCAGGCGGAGCGTGATGCCGATCGCCTCGCGCAGCCGGAAATACTCGCGCGACACGCTGAACAGGAGCAGCTCCTTGGTCTTCTCGTTCGGTGTCGAGTCGTCCGGACCTGCCGACTCGAGCTGCGGCAACATCGAGATCGAGGCCTCGAGGTCGTTGCACACGAGAAAGCCCGCGCGGCAGGCCGTGAGCTCGACCGCCTGGATGTAGCGCTTGATGTCGGTGCGCGCGCCTCGGCTCACGAACAGCTTGCAGGCCTTGGCGAGCTCCTCCACCTGCGCGGGCTGCATGCGCTGACGCATGACCTCCCACGGCTTCTCGGCGTCCGCTGGGCCCTCGCCGATGCAGCGCAGCGCCACGAAGAGCGCGTCGCGAAGCTCCTGACGCGCCGGCAGCATGCGGCGGATGTAGTGCTCGGCGCGATGGTAAGCGAGGTGGTGCGCCGCCGCGAACTGCAGCTCCTTCGGCTTGTGGCCGCGGAGGAGCAGCGCGCCGCACTCGGATGCGGGGTGCTGCGCGAGGATGGGACGGATGCCACTCGGCACATCCCCGCGCAAGAACAGCCTCGGACGTACGTCTGGGGACAAGACCTGCATCGCCAGCGCGAACGCCTGCGCGAAGGAAGCCGTCTCCTTGGTCAGGTCGACGGGCTTCAGCTTGCTCAGACCAGCCATCTTGTCGGTGACGGTGCTGTAGCGGCTGTCGAACAGGGGCTGGCACAGGGAGCGGAACACCATGGACAGCTCCTTGTCCTGCTCCGGATGGTAGAGGTCGGCGAGCCAGTTCTGGGCACTCAGGCGCGCGCTCGGGTTGCCCGAGGCGACCTTGTACTGCTCGAAGAACTGGGCCTGATCGTGGTCGGCCTTCTTCATGAAGGTCAGCGTCCGCGCCACGCACCACGCCTTGTCGTACTCGCGGTTGTCGAAGTAGAGCTTGTAGAGCGCCTGATACGACTCTTCCTGCAGCGGATCCTGGCGCAGCAAGTACTCGTACTCTTCGACGGCGTCCGTGAACTTGTTCGGAAGCCGCGCGTAAATCTCGGCGAGGATCTGGTGCTCGGTCTGATCTTGCGGCTTCAGATCGGAAGCCATCTTGAAGGCCTGCGCCGCCGCCTCGAACTGCTTCAGACGGTCACGGTAGATGAGGCCCAAGGTGTGCGAGAGGTTGAACTGCAGGTCCTTGTCGGGCTGCGGCTGAGCCATCACGCGGTGCAGCATCTTGCGGAAGGCGCGCTCGAGGTTCTTCCAGTCCTTCATCTGCGTCAGCAACTTGTTGATCGCTTCGAAGGGCTTGAGCTGGGTCGGGTCGAGATCGAGCGCATCGTTGAAGCGCAGAAGCGCCCCATCCACGTCCTTGAGCTCGTCGCGCAAGATGACGCCGATGGTGTACGCGTACTTGGCGCGTGCCGAGGCGCGCTCGTCGAGATCCGCGATGCGCTGGATGATCTCGGTGGCCTCCTTCCAGAGCTTCGTCTCTTGGTAGAGCTGAAGCAGCTTGTGGAGAAGGACGTGGTTCTTGGGCTCGAGACCGACCGCCTCGACCATGTGCTCGATGGCCTTCTGGCGGTTGTCGAGCTTGTCACGCCACAGGTCGGAGATCTCCTGCAGCAGCTTCAAGCGCTCTGCGAGCGATGCGCCCTCGAGCAGCTGCTTCTTGTAGTGGATGACCTGATCCCAGCCGCCATCCTCCGCGTGAATCGTGATCACGCGCGCGAGCGTGTCGCGATGCATCGCATCCTGCTCGAGCGCCTTGTCGAACATGTTGAGCGCCTTGCGGCGATCGCCCTGCTCGAGGCGGATGACGCCGAGCTGGTGGAAGGACTGCGTGACCTCCTCCGGGCTCAAGTCGTCGCGGTGCTGCATGAGCAGCACTTGGTAGAACTTGCCGGCCTTCTCCCAGTCCTGCATGGCGAAGTGCGCCGCCGCCAGCCCCTGAATCGTGGGCAAGTGGCTGGGATCGAGGGTGTACGCCTGCCCGTACGCCTTCACCGCGAGCGCGTGGTTGCCGATGCGGGCCGCCGCTTGACCCTGGAGGAAGCACAGGCGGTGATTCTCATCGGGCGAGCGCTTGCTGCCCGTCTTGACGAGCAAGGTGAGCAGCGGAAGCGCCGCATCCCAGCGCTCCTGGCCGATGTAGTCGTCGACCAGCGGCAGCGCTGCTTCCTCGTTGGTGTCGTCGTGCTTGAGGGCGGCCTCGAAGCACTCGATCGAGCGTGCGTGCTCGTCGAGTCGCTCGCGATAGATCTGGCCGAGCTCGACGTAGAGCCGAGTGAGCACGCGCGGGTTCTGTTGGTGTTCGACCTCGCGCTCGAGCGTGCGCGCGGCGGCCAGCCAGTCGCCATTGTCGATGTACACCTTGCGCATCGCCTCGAGCGACGGCAGATGCGCGGGGTCGACGTCGATCGCGCGCTCGTAGTGCATGACGGCTGCCGCGCGATCGCCGAGCTTGTCTTCGAGCACGCGTCCCATGCGGAACTCGAGCTCGACCTGCTGCGCGGGCTCGCGCACGAGGGCGGCGAGACGCTCGAGGCAGTCGATCTGCGAAGACGCATCCTCGGTGCGCTCGTACAGGCGCGCAAGGGCCTCGAGAGCGGCGGTGTCCGACTCGTCGATGTTCGTGACGTTGAGGTAGGTGTCGATCGCGCGCCCGTAGTCCTTGAGCTCCGCGGCGTACACCTCACCCAGCGCCTTGTAGATCGCGATCTTGTCGGCGCGAGCCGAGGCCGCGGAGACGTGACGTTCGTAGGTACCGATGACGTCGTCCCAGCGCTGCAAGGTGCGGTAGATGCGCGCGAGTCCCGCGAGCGCGTCGAGATGATTGGGATCGACGTCGAGCACTTGTTCGAGGCGCTCCGCGGCGCGCTCGGGCTTGACGAACTCCACCTCGTAGAGCCGAGCGAGCTTGAGCAGCGTGGTGATGCGCTCCTTTTCGGTGCCCACCGCCTCGAGCTGCGCCTCGAGCACCCCTGGCAGGTCCTGCCAGCGCTCGCGCTGTTGGTAGAGCGGCTCGATCCCGCGCAGAGCGATGAGATTCTGCGGCTCGGCCTTGAGCACCTCTTCGTAGCAGATGATGGCCTTGTCGATATCGTTGAAGTGATCGCGGTAGGCATCGGCCAGCTCGAGCTTGGCGGCCAGCACGACCTCCACGTCATCCTCGGACAGCTCGGTGAGATCGCCGCCGCGGAACGAGGCCTTGCGCTTGAGCACTTCGACGAGGTCGTCCCACTCGCCGCGCTCGCGGTAAATGCGCTCGAGGGCGATCAGCGCTCCGAGGTGCGCGCCATCGAGGTCGAGGGCCTGCCTGTAGTACGCCGTGGCCTGCTCGGGCCGTCCCAGATGCTTCTCGCACAGCTCGCCGAGCTGCACGTAGGCGTCCATCTTGTCTTCGTCGGTGGTGGACACCTCGAGCATGCGCGACAGCACCTGATAGACGGTCTCCCATTGGCCCGTCTGCCGATACAGGTCCGCCATCTGGCTCATGGCCTGGGCGTTGACCGGATCGAGCTGCAGGATCTGCTGGTAGTAAGGGATCGCGTAGTCGGGCCGCTCGAGGTGCTTGCCGTACCACTTCGCGCAGCGCATGCAGATCGCGATCCGCACGTCCTGCGGCAGCTCCTGCTGCAGGGCCTCGTTGGCCACGGTAAGGAGCTGGCCCCACCCCTGCATGCCCGAGGCGAGCCGCTCCAGCTCGTTTGCCGTACGCTGGTGCTGGTAGTCTTCGCCCCACGCCACGAGCAAGGCATCGAAGGCCTGCTGCGCCTCTCCGAGCTTGTCCTCGTTGATCTTGGCGACCTTGTGCAGCAGCCTGATGCGCTCCTGCACGTCCTCGACGGCCTCCACACGCGCCACGTACAGGTCGACGAGCGCCTCCCAGTTCTCGTCGTCGGTGTGGATCTCTTCGAGCTGCTGGAACGCCGACTCGTGCAAGGGCTCGAGCTCGAGCACGCGATTGAGCGCGCTCACGCCCTGCTTACGTTGCTCTCCGTCCTCAGCCCAGCTGCGCGCGATGTCGAGCAGCACGGAGACCTTGTCTGCGGCCTCGCTGAGACCCGTGACACGGCGCTCCTTGACGCCAATGCGCGCTTCCCAGTCGCCGCTCTCGGTATGGATGCGCTCCATGGCATCCATCGCAGCGAAGTTACGCAGGTTGACGTCGACGGCGTGGGCATAGGCCTCGACGGCGTCGACCGGCCGCTGAAGCTGCGTCTCGTACAGCTGGCCGAGCTCGACGTAAACTTGCTCGATCTGCGTGTCCTCGAGGCTCGAGGCTCCTGCGTCGATCACGCGATGCAACGTGTCGACGAGGTCCTGGTGATCGTTGGCGGCGCGATGAATCGACGCGATCGCGAACAGCGCCTCCGTGCGACCGGGGTCGATATCGAGGACGCGCTCCCAGTTCTCGAGGGCGCTGCGCGCGCGATCGAGACGCTCGTACCACACGCGTCCGAGCTGGCTGAAGATGCGGATGCGCTCCTCATCCGACTCGGCAACGGAAACCTCGCGCTCGAGAATGTCGACGAGATCGCGGTAGTTCTGCTGGCCCTCGTAGAGCTGGCCCAGGGCGCGCAACGCCTCCGGGTCTTCGCCGCGCAGCTCGAGCACCTGCTTCCAGGTGTCGATCGCCGCATCGACCTGTCCGAGGTGCTCCGAAGCAAGGCGCGCCATCTTCGCGTAGATGTCGGCCTGGTTCGAGTCGCCCACGACGACCTTGAGCGCCTTCTCGTAGGTGGCGTAGAGGTTGACCCAATCGCCCTTGGTCGTGAAGGCACGCTCGAGCGCGTCGATCGAGTCGGCGTGCTCTGGATCGAGCACGGAGAGGATCTGCTGGTAGGTGGCGATGGCCTCGTCCACGCGGCCCAGCTCGACCTCGAGCACCTGCCCCAGACGGAAGCTGAGCTCCGTGCGGTCGTAGTCCGACTCGGCGGCTTTCACGCGCAGGCGCAACACCTCGGCCAGCGAGTCGTAGGACTGATGGCTCGTGTAGATCCGATCGAGGGCCTCGAGCGTGGCATCGTCGGAGGAGTCGATGCCGAGGACGAAGCGGTAGCTCTCTTCGGCACGCTCCACGTCGGCGAGCTCGTCTTCGTAGATGCGCGCGAGCTTGCGCCCGAGGGACACCTTGACGTCACCACCGGCCCCGTTCGACACGACGTCAGCGTAGGTGTTGGCGAGCACGGCCCAGCCGTCCGTCACGCGCGCCAGGCGCTCGACCTCGCTGTCGGTGTGCTCGTTGAGCGGCTCCTCGAGGAGCGCGCGCTGCATCCACAGGAACGCCAAGCGACTGTCGCCCGCCTTGTCCTCGGCGATCTCGGCCACGCGATGCATCATCGCCACGCGTTCGATCGGATCAGCCTGGTGCCGCAGCTGCACCTCGTGCACCCTCACGAGCGCCGTCCACGCCCCCTGCATGCGGTACAGCGGCTCGAGCACCTCGCCGATCTCCATCGGCGCATGGCCCTGCGCGAACAGCGTCTCGAGGGCTTGCACCGCAGCCTGGTACTCCGGCGCGGCGGCGATGATGTCGCGGTACTGGGTGACGGCCTCCTCGACGCGACCGAGGCGCTTCTCCATCACCTGGCCTAGCCGGAACTGCAGATTGAGCATGTCGTCCGGCGTCGGCGCGACCTCGATCTCCTTGCGCAGGACGTCTGCCAGGTTCTCCCACCCGCCCGTCGATTCGTAGAGGCGATCGAGGGCTTCGAGGGCCTGTGCATGCCCCGCATCGACATCCACGACGAGGCGGTAGTGGTCGATCGCCGCGGGCACGTCTTCGAGCTGAATCTCGAGAATCTGCGCCGCACGCAGGGCGAGCTCGAGCTCGGCTCCTTCGCCTGCCTGCTTGAGCTGGGCGATGGCCTGATCGTAGAGGCGCGTGACGTCTTGCCAGGCTCCGAGCGTCTCACCCAAGCGCTCGAGTGACTGCTGCGTGTGCTCGTTCTGCGGATCGAGCGCAAGGCTGCGCCCGTAGGCCTCGAACGCCGAGCGCGCGTTGTCGAGCTGGACCTCGAAGAGCTCAGCCAAGCCCTGCAGGAGCTCGACCTTACGGATCGGATCCGACTCGTGCGCAATGCGCACCTCCTGCACCGCGGCGAGCTTGCCCCACTCGCCGAGCTGCCGATATACCGGATCGAGCACCTCCGCCGCTGCCAGGGGCTCACGGCCTGCGCCGATCATCGCCTCGAGCGCCTGCAGCGTCGGCGCGTGATCCGGCAACAGCTCTAGGATCTCGCGGAAGCCCTCCACCGCACGCGCGGAATCCTCGAGGCGCTTGTCCCACAGCTCCGCGATGCGGTAGCGATACCCCACGGCTTCGTAGGGGTCGCTCGTCAGGTCGACCTCGCGCTCCAAGATCGACATCAGCTCGAGCCAGTTCTCGGTGGCGAGATACAGCGCGTCGAGACGACCTATCGCCGCCATGTCGTCGGGGTCGACCTCGAGGATGCGCTGGTAGATGTCGATGGCGCGATCCTTGTCGTTCAGCTCGCGCTCGTACACCGCGCCCACCTGGGCGTAGATGGTCTTCTTCTCATCTGGATCGCCGACGATATCGGCCTTGCGCGTGTAGATCGCGAGCAGGTCTTCCCAGCGCTCGAGGCGCAGGTAGAGCTCGATCAGCTTGTCGAGCGACGGCGTGTCCTCGGCATCGAGCTCGAGAACGCGCTTGAATACGTCGACCGCCGCGAGCGGCTGCGCGAGAACCTCTTCGTAGATCTGCGCCGCTCGATAGAAGTGCTGCTTCTGCTCCTCGAGCTCGGGCAGCATCGCTGCCTTCGTGAGGTAGATCTGCGCTAGCGCCTCGTATTCTCCCGCGTGGTGATAGAGGCGCTCGAGCGCAGAAGCCGCCTCGAGGTGCGTGGCGTCGAGCTCGAGCACACGCTTGTAGTGCGCGACGGCGGCAGGCACGTCGTTGAGCATGTTCTCGCGAATCTGAGCGGCCTTGACGTGCAGGAGCGCACCGATGGCTGGGTCTTCGACGCGCTCGACCTCCGCCTCGTACACCTGTGCGAGTCGCTCAGCCTGGTTGGCCGCGAGGGCGACGCGCTCGAGCTGGGCCTGCGACACCTCGTTGGCGGGATCCTCGGCGAGCGCGCGGGCGTGGGTGGTCACGGCGCGGTCGAGATCACCAACCTGCACCTCATACAGCTCGGCCACCGTGTGTAGAAGCTCGACCTTCTGCTCGACACTGCCTGCGTGACGCGCCTGGATCTCGTGTACATCGATCAGCTTCTGGAACTCGCCGACGTCGCGGTACAAGGGCTCGAGGACCTCGGCAATGGCCAGCTCGTAGACCGGGTTCTGCATGAGCCGCTCGAGGGCGGTGAGGGCGCTCGCGTTCGTGGGTTCGCGCTGAAGCACCTCGCGATACATGTCGATCGCCGACTCGACCGCATCCATGCGCTGCTCGCGCAGGGCCGCGAGGCGAAGCATCAGCGACGTCTGGTACGTGAGGTCGTCCGCCAGCTCGAGCTCGCGCGAAACGTTGTCCGCGAGCTCACTCCACATGGCCTGGGACTCGTACAAACCGCCCAAGGCCGACAGCGCACGAGCGCTCGTGGGATCGAGCTCCAAGATCTCCCGATAGCGTGCGATCGCCTCGAGGGGCTGCTGCAAGTACTGCTGATGGACGTCCGCCATCTGAGCGAGCAACTCTTCCTTCACCGCTGGGTCGGCCGTGAGCTCGACCTTGCGTCGCATGACGGACACCAAGTCGGGCCAGCGCTCACGTACCCGGTAGAGGCGCTCGAGCGCATCGAGCACCTCGTCGTCGCCCGGATCGAACTCGAGGATCTGGTTGTAACAGCGAACGGCGCCTTCCATGTCGCCGAGCTGCGTCGCGTAGTGCTCGGCAGCCTTGAGATAGAGCGCGCGCGAAAGGATCGGATCGCTCTCGGCCGACGCCAGCTCGACCACCAACGCCACGAGCTCGGCGAACCGATCCTGCTCGATCGCCAACACCTCGAGCTGCTGCAGCGTCTCGGGATGCGAGGGCATCTCGCGCAGCGCATTCATGAATGCATCGAACGAACGCCCCGGGTCGCCGATGGGACCCGCGCAAACTTGGCCGATCTTCGACAGAAGGCCGAGTCGTTCCTCCGGGTCACTGGCACCCTTGACCAGGACCTCGAGCGCGCGAACCAGCTGCTCCCACTGCCCCGCGGTTTCGTACATCGGCTCGAGGATCTCTGCCGCAGCGCGACCGTGCTTTTCGTCGTCGAGCAAGAGCTCGAGCTTGGCGCGGGCGCCCTCGTGCTCGGGCAAGAGCATGAGGATCTCGCGGTACAGCTCGACGGCCTCGGCAGTCGCCTTGAGATGCTGCTGCTTCACCAACGCGAGGCGGAACTTGAGCGCTGCGAGCTCCTCGTCGGAGCCCGGCCCAAGGTCGATGCGACGACCCAAGGTGTCGGCCAACTCTTCGTGGCGCGAGAGCGACTCGAACAGACGCTCGAGGGCGCGATAGGCCTCGACCTCGTCGTCGCCGTACTCGGTCAGAATCTGGCGATAGCCGTCGACTGCCTCGTCGGGCTTTTGCAGCTCGTTTTCCTGAAGCGCGGCGATCTGATACGCGAGCTCGCGCCGCACGCGTGGGTCGGACTCCATGTCCTGACGCTTGCGGTAGATCTCGAGCACGTCTCGGAAGCGGCCAGTCTGTCGATAGAGCGGCTCGAGGGCCTGGGCCGCACGCATGTTGTCGGGCTCGGCGTCGTACACCTCTGCGAGCTGCTTGATGGCGTCGTCGACACGACCCACCTGCGAGAGCACCTGTCCCGCGCTGAGGCGCAACTCCGACATGTCGAGCGGGTCGGTGGCCGCGGCGATCGCGAACTCGTAGGCCGCGACGACCTTGTCCCAACCGCCCTCCACCGCCCCGGCGAGACGCGACACGTCCTCACGCGTCACATCGCGTGTGGGCGAAAGCGAGAACGCCTCGAGAAACTTCGCAAACGCGGTCTCGGGCTCCTTGGTCTTCTCCTCGTAGATGAGACCGGTCTCGCGCAATAGCAGCAGCCGCTCCTCGAGCTCCTCGACGTGCTTGAGGCGAACCTCGTACACCGCCGCAAGCTTCTTGGGGTCGCGTCCCTGTTCGTAGATCGGGCTCAGGGCGACGGCCGCGTCGAGATTCTCCGGGTCGAGCTCGAGGATCTTCTCGTACGCGCGCCCTGCACGATCTGGCTTGTCCTTCTTTTCGGCCCACAAGCGCGCGACACGCGTCAGCAAACCGATGCGCTCATCCGTGGCGACGTTCGTGTCGTCCGCCTCGCGCTCGAACACGCGGATCAGCTCGTCCCACTTGTCGAGGTTCGCGTAGAACGCCTCGAGCGCGTTCCAGTCGCGCAGCGCGGCGTAGCGCTTCTTGAGCTGTTCCTGCGCGCGTCGCTCCTCGGGACGCAGCTCGAGCAGACGCTCGAAGGCGCGCACCGCACCACGGTCGTCTGAGAGCTTGTCGGCGTACAACCCACCGAGCTTGAGCAGTAGATTGACGAGATCGTTCTCGTTCGACATCGCGGCAGACTGCTTCTCGAGAATCTTCGCAAGCGACTCCCACTCGCGCGCCTTCTCGTAGAGCGCCGCCAGGGCTTCGATGGCCTGGGGGTTCGAGTCGTCGAACTCGAGCACGCTCTGCCAGAGCTCAATGCACACCTCGGGCTTGCGCAGACGTTGGGTCGCGAGCTCCGCGATCTCCACGTAGCGGAGCATCCGGTCCTCTTCCGCGAGGAGCTGAGTCTCCACCTTCATGACGTCGACGAGGCGCTCCCAATCGCGGCGCTTCTCGTACATGTCTTTCAGGCGCGTGATCGCATCGAGGTTCTTGGGATCGACCTCGAGCACCTTCTGGTAGCACTTGATCGCCTCCGCCTGATTGGAGGACTTCTCGATGAAGAGCTCGCCGGCCCGCGCGTAGCTCGCGATCTTCTGCGCCGGGTCCTTGAGCAGGTCGCCCTTGGCGATCAACGTCTTGATGACGTCCGACCAGCGCTTGAGACCCTCGAACTTCGCAAGGTTTTCTTCGAGTGACGCAAGCTCGGCCTGCTCCGCCGCGCTCAGCGCGAAGGATGTTGCGCCCGCGTTCTGCTCATCGTTCTGCGGCATGTCCTGCTCTGACACCGAAGCCTCCATGGATCCGAGCTGTGCGGTCGGCACAGCCGGCACGCCGCCGCGCATGCTCGCGGTCGGCAGACACGCAATCCGCCTGCCGGCACCGCCGGCCTGTCCTGTCGCCCGTCGCACCGTAAGCCCCCCTGACGGGCTTACGTCTGCTGGGTGGCATGATACCTCGGAACGGGCTCAATTTTTTCCACGAAAAACAGCTACTTGCCGTCCACGCGCGACGGCGACGGAGCGACTGTTGTTTACCAGGGTTCAAGTACGATGGATCGCGAAAACGACGGTCCATGCCAACTTACTTGCGCAGGGATGCACGCGCCTGCGGTGCGCGCATGAAAAAAGGCGCCCCTCGCGAGGCGCCCTCCAACTTCTGCCATCGGGCGGGCAGAATCAGTAGCCTTCCTGCAGCTCGCTCAGCTTGTCCCGCGCGGCCTTTTGATAGTGCTGCGGGGCGTCTCCTGCCACGGCAAGGAACTTCTTGAGGTAGCGCTTGGCCTCTTCCTTGTTGCCTTGCAGCGCGTAGGTCCAGCCGAGCGAGAAGATCGCATCACGCATGGTGGGCATGATCTCGAGCGCCGCACGAAACTCCTGCGTGGCCTCGTCGAACTTCTGCTGCTGCTGGTAGACGGTACCGAGCAGGCTGTGGATCTTCGCCGCCTCTTCGGAGCCGCCCTGCGCCACCTTGAGCGCGCTCTGGCAAACCTGAACGGCGTGATCGAGGTAACCGAGGTCGGCGTACATGCGCCCGAGGGCATTGTACGCGGGCAGAAAGCTCGGCCCCTTCTCGATGGACTCGGTATAGCGTTCCAGGGCGGCCTGCTGGTCGTCGACCTCCTCGAGCACCTGCGCAAGTTTATAGTAGGCCTTGAAGAGCCCAGGCTCGAGCTCCACGGTCTTCTCGAGGGCCTTACGGGCGCCGTTCCAGTCCTTGAGCTCGATCAGCACCGTGCCGAGCTTCTCCTGGTACGCCGCGCTGTCGGGCGCCACCGCGATGGCTCGCGCGAGGTCTTCCTTGGCGCGCTCGAACTTGCGCATCTCCATGTGCACGATGGCCAGGTTGAAGAACGCCTGATCGTTGCCCGGGTCGAGGGCGGCGGCCTTCTCCAGCTGCTGCACGGCCTCGACGAACTGCTTCTGAGTCGCGAGCGCCACACCTTGATTCATGTGGTTCATCGACTCGACGTTCGCGCGGGAGCACCCCACGCCGAGCGCCAAGACGAGGCCAATGAGCATTGCACGACGCATTCTCAGCCTCCTGCCGCTTCGAGGACGAAGGGATAGCTGACCACGACGATACCGCCGCCGTCAGGTGCTGGGAACGTCCAGCGACGCACAGCCTGCGCGATGCACTGCTCCGCGCGCGCCGCACCGAGACTCGAGTTCTCCACGTTCGCGGCCTGCACCGCGCCCGACGGCGAGATGATGAACTTGACCTGCACACGACCGGCCAAGTCGGGACGCTGGTTGAGCTCCTGCTCGTAGCAGAAACGCACCTCGTTGATGTGGCGCTGAATCACGCGTCGGATGACTTCCTTCGACAGAGAGCCACGCACATCGGCGTTACCGGAGCGGATCTTCGGAACCTTGGCGTTGCGACCGCGGAACCCGCCCGCGCCACGACCGTACCCGGAACCACTGCCGCCACCGCCGCCGTGACCGATCGTGCCCACGTTGCCGAGGCCGATGGTGCCCTCGCCCGTACCGCCGCCGCCCCGACCGGTGCCGCGCAGACCGAGGCCGCCGAAGCCGAAGTTTTCGCCGATCTG
>CAYNOM010000064.1:0-6329 GCA_964398415.1 uncultured Polyangiales bacterium
CAGCCTGCCGGCCGCCTCGCGCGTCCCGAGTGCGGACGCCTGTGCTGGCCGCGCCGGTCGAGCCCGACGAGTTTGAGCGGCGCGCTTTCGGGCGGCCCGCCTTCGGACGTGAGCGCGGCCCTTGGCTGAGCCCTTGCGTGCCGGCGGTGTATGCACCTCGCTGCCTCGCGAGCGGCGCTGTCTCGCAAGCCTCGCTTGCGCCCGTTTGGCGCGCACGCTCTTGACGCTTTCGCCCCTGCGGACGCCGAGGGGCGTGTCAGCCAATGAGGGCTGGGGGGCTGCCCACAGTGCACAACCCAACAATCCAGCCAGCCACAGCGCGCGGCACGACATCTTGGTCAGCATACGCTCCGCATCCTTCCGACAGGGTACGGAAGCCCAAACCTATGTGCCGGATTACCCCACGGAGGGTACGGACGCGCTCCGACAGGGTACGGAAGCCCGAACCTGTGTGCCGGATCACCCCACGGAGGGTGTGCGGGTGCCGTCAGCCCCCGGGCGCGCACCCTGCGCGATTGCGGTATGGTCGGGCGCACGTGACCGGGGTGCCCAAAGATGCTCGCGTCGTGGTGTCGTCGCGCGCGACGCTGAGGCTCGTCGAGGCGAGAGCGATGCTGCAGGGCCTCTCGCCCTACGACACGCTGTTGATCGTGGCCCCGACGCTGGCTGCCGCCACGCAGCTCGTCGCCGAGAGCCTTGTGCCCGGTCGGGCGCTGCTCGGCGTGCACAAACACACCTTGGATACGCTCGCTGCCGCGCTCGCCTTTCAGCCGCTCATGGAGCTCGGCGTGAGTCGCATCTCGGGTCTCGGCGTCGAGGCCGTGGTGTCGCGCGTGCTCTCCGAGCTGTCTGTAGAGCGGGCCCTCGGGCGCTTCGAAGAGGTGGCCGAGCGGCCTGGCTTCGTGCGCGCGCTCGCGCGCTCCGTGGACGAAGCACGTGCGGCAAGCGTGGAGGCCGAGCGACTCACGCACGAGGATCGAGACCTCGCCCGCGTGCTCGTGCGCTACGAACGAGCGCTCGGTGCGCTCGCGTTGGCCGACCGCAGCGAAGTCTTGCGCCTTGCGACTGCACGCGCTCACAGCGCGCGCCATCCGTGGCTCGGGCACGCGACCCTGTTTCTCGACGTGCCCATCACGAGTCAGAAAGAGGCGCACTTCGTCGAGGCCATGCTCACGCGCAGCCCGCGAAGCCTTGCCACCGTGGTGCGTGGTGACGACAAGAGCGAGGCCTGCTTCACCTCGGCCGACCGAGCTTGCGCAAAGGTGCTGCGCCTCGAGCCGGAGGATGATCGCGCCCTGTCGCGTCTGCAGGTCTTCCTGTTTCGCCACGCGACGGATGCCGCGCCTTTCGCCGCGTCGGAGCTCGAGTCGGTGCAGCTCATGTCGTCGCCGGGCGAGAGCCGCGAGGCGGTCGAGGTGGCTCGTCGTGTGCTCGAGGCGGCCCGTGCGGGGGTCGCTTTCGATCGCATGGCGATCGTGCTGCGATCCACCGATGCCTATCGGGCCGTGCTCGAAGAGGCCCTGCTTCGCGCGGGCATTCCGGCCCACTTCGGAGACGGACTCAAGCGGCCCGATCCCGCGGCCCGCGCCCTGGTTCTCTTGCTCGACTGCGCGCGCGACGGCCTGAGCGCACGGGCGTTTGCCGAGTTTCTCTCGCTCGGCATGCTGCGCGCGCCGAGCCGAGATGCCTCGGAGACCGACGACGCTCTCGACGACGAAAGCCCGGTGTTTCCTCGACGCTGGGAGAAGCTCTTGGTCGACGCCGCGGTGATCGGGGGTCGCGTGCGCTGGCAGCGGCGCCTGAGTGGTCTCCGGGCCCAGCTCACGCTCGAGGCCGAGGCGCTCGAGGCGGACGATCCGCGCAAGGCCGCGCTCTGCCGCGATGTCGCGCAGCTCGAAGCCCTCGAGCGCTTTGCCTTGCCGGTGCTCGATGCGCTCGTGACGCTGCCCAAGGGTGGCACCTGGGGCGAGTGGATCGCGAGCCTCGATGCGCTCGCAAGGCTTGCGATCCGCGAGCCCGAGGCGCTGTGCGAGACGCTCGCCGAGCTGTGGCCGCTCGCGCCCGTGGGGCCCGTGTCGATCGACGAGGTGCACCGGCTGCTCTCGCGTCGACTCGGCGATGTGATCGTGCGCGCGAAGGGCCATGGCGCAGGCAAGCTGTGGGTGGGTGGTATCGAGGATGTGCGCGGGCGCAGCTTCGAGCGCGTCTTCGTGCTCGGGCTTGCGGAGAAGATGTTTCCCGCGCGCATCGTCGAGGACGCGCTTTTGCCGGACCGCGTGCGCAGAGCGCTCGGCACAGACCTCAGCCTGACCGATGAGCGCGTGCTCGCCGAACGCATGAAGCTGCACGTGGCCGTGGGTGCCGCGCGCGACGCGGTCGTGCTCTCCTATCCGCGCTTCGACGTGGATCACGGCCGTCCGCGGGTGCCGTCGTTCTATGCGCTCGAGGTGCTGCGGGCGGTCGAGGGGCGCTTGCCGGCGCTGGAGGAGCTGTCACGCCGCGCGCATCCCGGTGCCGCCGCGCGCGTCGGCTTTCCCGCGCCCGAGAGCCCAGAGCAGGCCATCGACGACGCCGAGTACGATCTCGCCATCCTGGGTCGGCTGCTCTGCGCAGACAGCGAGTCGCGCCGCGGCGCCGCGCGCTATCTGCTGTCGGCCAATCGGACACTCTCGCGCGCGCTGCGCTTTCGTGCGCGACGCTGGGCGGTTCGACGCTTCACGGCGGCCGACGGGCTCGTCGCCGAGTCGGAGGCGTCACGGGGCTTGCTCGCGTCCGAGGGCCTGACGAGCCGCGCCTATTCGGCTACGGCCCTGGCCAGCTTCGCCGAGTGCCCCTACGCGTTCTACTTGCGCGCGATCGTCGGCCTCTCGCCGCGTGGGCGTGCGCGTGGCCAAGACGAGCTCGATGCGCGCGAGCGGGGCGTCTTGTTTCACGGCGTGCAGCGCCGGGTGCTCGAGGGCATGCGCGGGCGCGGCATGTTGCCCTTGCAGGTCTCGCGCCTCGAGGAAGCCCTCGGGTTGATGCGCGACGAGCTCGAGCGCGCCGCGGCCGAGGTCCGTGAAGCCTGCTTTCCCGCCATCGATCGCGTGTTCGATGACAGCGTGCGCGCGATAGGCGCAGATCTCGCCGAGTGGTTGTCGCGCATGACCGCCGATGCGCGTCACGTGCCCGCCTACTTCGAGCTCGGCTTTGGGCTCTCGCGCTCACGCGAGCGTGACGCGCACAGCACGGATGAGCCGGTGGCCCTCTCCGTGGGGCTCTCGTTGCGCGGGGCCATCGATCTCGTAGAGCGTGTCGACGAGGGCGCGGGCGCGCTCGTGCTGCGCGCTACCGACCACAAGACGGGCGAGCCCCCCGAGGGCAAGCTCGGCATCTTGAGTGGGGGGCGCATGCTGCAGCCCGTGCTCTACGCGCTCGCGCTCGAGGCGCTGTTTCCCGAAGCGAAAGTGCGCTCCGGGCGGCTCTACTTCTGTACCTCGACGGCCGGCTTCACCGAACACGAGGTGCTGCTCGACGATCGCGCACGCGCGGCCGCCAAGGACCTCACTCGCGCCATCGATGGCGCGCTCGCGCGCAGCTTTCTGCCTGCGGCGCCACTCACGGATGCGTGCCAGCGCTGCGCCTACACGAGCGTGTGCGGGCCCTACGAGGCGGAGCGCGTGGCGCGTCACAAGCCCCTCGAGGCGCTCCTACCCCTGCACCACGTGCGAGGCCTGCCATGAACGACATCACCTCGCTCGTCGACTACGAAGCGCGCCGCGCCATTCGCGAAGACCTCTCACACACGCTGATCGTCGAGGCGGCTGCGGGCACGGGCAAGACGACCGAGCTCGTGCAGCGCATGGTGGCGATGCTGGCGAGCGGCAGGGCGCGCATGTCGTCGCTCGTGGCGGTGACGTTCACCGAGAAGGCGGCGGGCGAGATGAAGCTGCGCCTGCGCACCGAGCTCGACCGGGCCCACGCCGCCTGCCTCGACGATGCCGCGCAGCGCGAGCGGCTTTCGCGGGCCTCGGCCGAGCTCGAGGCCGCGCACATCGGAACCATTCACGCCCTGTGTGCCGACCTTCTGCGTGCGCATCCCATCGAGGCGCGGGTCGACCCTGCCTTCGAGGTGATCGATGGCTCGAGCGCGCGACGCCTGCTCGAGCGCGTGTTCGACACCTTCCTCGAAGCGAGCCTCGCCGAGCCGAGTGAGGGCGTGCGCCGGGTGCTGCGCAGGCGGCTGGGCGAGGGCAAGGGGCGAGGGCCGCGCAGCGAGCTGCTCGATGCGGCCGCGCGCATGGTCGAGACGCGCGACTTCGACACGCCGTACCGGCGCGACCCGCTCGATCGAAGGGCGCTCCTCTTGCGCACGCACCAGCGGCTCGGCGAGCTCGTGCGCCTCGGTGAGCGCTGTCGCTCGAGCTATGACCGCCTGGCACGCGCGCTCGCATTGCTCGGGCAGAAGCTCTCGCGGGTGTCCCCAGACGACCACGACGCGCTCGAGCACGTGCTGCGCGAGATCGAGCGCACGCGCGACATCTGGTCGGGCAAGGGATCGGGCAAGACCTTCGCCCCGGGGCTTCTGCGTGACGAGGTGCTCGAGGAGCGTGAGCGCGTGAGGGCCGAGCTTCTGGCAGCGAACCAGGCGCTAGAGAGCGATCTCGCCGCCTGTCTCTCGCGCGAGCTTCTGCCGGTGGTCGAGCGCTATCAAGACGAAAAGCTCAGACTCGGCGTGCTCGACTTCTTCGATCTGCTCGTCTGCACGCGCAACCTTCTGCAGCAGAGCCGCGAGGTGCGCGGGGAGCTGCAACAGCGCATCACGCATTTGTTCGTGGACGAGTTTCAAGATACCGATCCCGTGCAGTCTGAGATCCTGCTTCTCTTGGCCGCGGACGATCCCGGCGAGTGCGAGCCCTTTCGGGTGCAGATCGTGCCGGGAAAGCTGTTTCTGGTGGGTGATCCCAAGCAATCGATCTACCGCTTTCGACGCGCAGACGTCGCGCTCTACGCGCGCGTGAAGCAGCACCTGTGCGAGCTCGGCGCACGGGTCGTGCACCTGACGACGAGCTTCAGATCGCTGCCCGAGATTCAAGCGCTGATCAACGCGAGCTTCGCGCAGGCCATGTCGGGAGACGCCGAACGTGGGCAGGCCGATTACGTGCCCCTGTCGGCTTTTCGTCCATCGCGTGCCGAGCAGCCTGCGATCGTGGCGCTGCCCGTGCCTGCGCCGTACGGCAAGAGCGGCCGCGTCACGAAGACGGCGATCAAGACTTCTCTGCCCGATGCGGTGGCGGCGTGGATCGAGTGGCTCGTGACGAAGAGCGGCTATGTGGTGCGCGAGGATGGTCGCGATGTGCCGGTCTCGGCGCGCCACGTGTGTCTCTTGTTTCGCCGCTTTCGGGATTGGGATGGTGAGGTGACGCGCGACTACGTGCGTGCGCTCGAGGCGCGCCGGATTCCGCACGTGCTTTCGGGGGGGCGTTCGTTTCACACGCGTGAGGAGGTGGCCGCCCTCTCGGTCGCCCTCTCGGCCATCGAGTGGCCCGACGATGCGCTCTCGGTCTACGCCACGCTGCGCGGGCCCTTCGTGGCCTTGTCCGACGACGTGCTGTTCATGGCCAAGCAGCGCTTCTCTCACCTACATCCCCTGCGCGCGCTGAGCACGGACGACCTGCCGGTCGAGCTGACTGAGGTGGCCGACGCGCTGTCCTTGCTTGGGCGCCTACACAAGCGACGCAATCGTCGCCCCGTGGCCGCGACATTGAGCGAGCTCTTGCACGCGACGCGCGCGCACGCGGGGCTTCTGATTTGGCCGACGGGGGAACAGGCCCTCGGCAACGTGCTGCGCCTGCTCGACATGGCGCGCGCCTACGAGCGGCGCAGCGGGGCCACGTCCTTTCGCGGCTTCGTCGAGTTGCTGGAGGAGCATGCTGCGGGCGGTGAGGCCCCGGATGCGCCGGTCATCGAGGAGAGCAGCGATGGCGTGCGCATCATGACCGTGCACGCGGCCAAGGGGCTCGAGTTTCCAGTCGTGGTGCTCTGCGATCCCAACGCACCCAAGCGTCCCGAGCGCGGCTCGCGTTACATCGATCCAGAGCGACGCATCTGGGCGCAGGCGTTGTGTGGTGCCGAGCCGGCCGAGCTCGTCGAGCATCGCGAACGTGTGCGCGATCACGACGAGGCCGAGATCGTGCGCCTCGCCTACGTCGCGGCCACGCGCGGCAGCCTCGTGTTCGCGACGCCGGTGCGCGTCCACCTGGGCGTGCTCGCCGGCCTGTTCCTGCTGTCGGTCGCGTTCGGGTACCAGCTCGACAAGTTCGAGCTCGTGTACAGCGCCCGCGGCGTCG
>CAYNOM010000064.1:6339-16414 GCA_964398415.1 uncultured Polyangiales bacterium
AGATGCTGGTGGTGCCGGTGGTGGGCGATGAGCCCATGAGCGGCTGGCTCGACGTGCTCAACCCCGCGGTTTACCCGCCCAAGGAGCGCTTCCGCGCGCCCTCGAGTCGGGGCATCGCTTGTCCGAGCTTTGGTGCCGATAGCGTGCGCACGCGCGGCATGGGGGCCGAGCGCGACGAGCGTGATTCGGTCATGCCAGGCGAGCATCGGCCGGCGCAGGGCGCACACAGCGTCACGTTCTGGGATCCGCACGTGCTCGACCTCGAGCGCCCCGCCACGGGTGGGCTCAGCCAGCAGGATCTGCTCCAGCGCGCCGCGGAGCCCCTGGACGACGCAGGGGGCCTCGAGGAGTACGAGCGCTTCGTCGCTGCGCGTGCTGAGGCACTCGCGCGCGCGTCCCAGGCGAGCGTGTCGGTTCGCGCCATCACCGAGGCTGCGCATGCCGAACAGGGGCGAGAGGCCGAGTGCCCCGCCGTGCTCGACTCGGGCATCGAGCGCGCGGGGCGTCCCTCAGGGGCGCGCTTCGGCACGCTCGTGCATGCGCTGCTTGCCGAGCCGGATGCGATCGAGCCTGCGGTGGCCGAGCGGCTCATCGCAATGCTCGCGCGTGAGCTAGGCGCGACCCCTGACGAACAGCAGGCGGCGCTGTGTGCGGCGGCCAGGGCGCAGCGTCATCCGCTGCTCGAGCGCGCACGGCAAGCCGAGGCGCGCGGGGCCTGCTTTCGCGAGCATCCCGTGTGCTTGAAGCTCGAGGATGGCAGCGTGCTCGAGGGCGTGATCGATCTCGCGTTCGTCGAGCCGCACGCAGATGGCGAGCGCGTCGTGCTCGTCGACTTCAAGACCGACCAGGAGCTGAGTGACATCGCTGCCTACGCACGACAGCTTGCGCTCTACGGTAAGGCCCTCGAAGGCGCGTTGGGCCTCACGGTCGAGCCTGTGTTGTTGCGCGTGTGAAGGCGGGCGCGCGGGGCACAGCGCCATCCGAGAGCCAGCGCTCGATCTCGGCGAGGTGGGCCCTGGCTTCGGCAGCCCAAGGGCCCTCCTTGCCCCCAGCGTCCAAGAAGCGTGCAAAGGCGCGGGCGCTGCGTAGCAGAGGCAACAGGCAGCGCACCTCGGGGGGATCGAGCGTGTTCTCCTCGGACAAGAGCTCACTCGGCGCGGCACCGGGAGGCTTGCGGGAGAGCCCTCGCTGCACGACCGCTGCGAGCTGTGCGCCGAGCGTCTTGTGCCCCTCGTCCTCGAGGCTCGAGAGGATCTGCTTCATGGACAAGAGCAGGCCCGGCGAGAGCGGACGAGACAGGGCGCGCGGCGCCGTGCGGGCGGCGCGCTCGAGGGCAGCGCCCGAGCCCACCACCTCGATCGCGAGCGCGAGCAGGCCGAGACCCTCGTAGTAGTAAGCCTCGTAGGGCGGCACGAAAAACACGCTGCTCTGGCGCAGGGCGCCGAGTGGACGTTGATCCTCGCGCAGGGCGGCGCGTGCGCGCGCGAGGGCTTCGCTGCGCTCGCCTAGGCGATCCTGGGCCACTGCCAAGCCGAACAGCGCGAGCACGCGCTCTTCGCCGTGGCCTTCCGAGAGCGCGCGCTCGTAGGTCGTCACTGCAGCCTCGAGATCGCCGGCCATCATCTTCACTTCGGCCAGGTTGCTGAGGACGTTGCTGATCGAGCCCTCGTCGATGCGCAGCGCGAGCGCGCGTTCGTATTCCGCGGCGGCTCGCCTCGCATCCCCCTCGAGCGTGTAGAGCAGGCCGAGCTGGAAGGCCACGTCGAAGGCCTCGTAGAACGGATCGACCGCGCGCAGCTCTTCGAAGCGCTCGATGGCCTCACGGTTGCGCTTCACGATGCCACCCGTCGCTGTTCTCTGCTCCCACAGGGCGAGCGCGGTGGCGCTGAGATACAGCACCTCCGGATCCTGGGGTACGAGGGCCCGCGCGCGCTCGAAGCGCACGATGGCGTTCTCGATCGAGGCGCGCCGGTGGGTGGCCACATCGGCCCCGAGCAACATGCTCAGGCCGAGCGCGGGGTAGAGCTGGGCGCGTCCCTGGCGCACCAAGGTCTCCATGCGGCGTCGCTCGGGATTCTGCACCGCGCGCCAGAACGGCGCGATCTCCACCTGCGGCTCCGCGACATCCCCGGCGGATACGCCGCAGGGCATGGAAAGAACTATGCAAAGCAGCGCTCGAGCGAGAGGTGAGCCCACGACCCACGCTACCACGACGGGTGGACGTGCAATGGGATCGGAGATGCCGACGCCTGATCAGGCCGCGTGCGCTCGACTTATAAATTGACGACGTAAAATATACGTTGTAAATAATATGTATGCCCAGGGCGTCCCTCACCGACGAGCAGCTCCGCGAGTTCCGCGCCCGTGCCGTGGCGGTTGCGACGCGTCTGTTCGCTCGTGACGGTTACGAGGCCGTGACGATGCGGGCGATCGCGGCCGAGCTCGGCTGCAGCCCGATGACGCCCTATCGATACTTCGATGACAAGGAAGCGCTGTTCGCGGCAGTGCGCACCGCCGCCTTTGGCCGCTTCGCCGATCGCCAAAAGAGCGCCTTCGAGCGCACGGACGATCCCGCCGAGCAGCTCGAGCGGTTGCACCAAGCCTACATCGCGTTTGCCCTCGCCGAGCCGGACGCCTACCGCATCATGTTCGAGCTGCGACAGGAGCCCAGCGTTGCCCATTCGGAGCTCGCGGCCGAGACGGCGCGCGCCTTTTCGTACCTGCACCGCGCCACCGAGGCGGCGGTCGCGATCGGGTTGATCCAAGGCGACCCGTTGACGCAGGCGCATCTGTTCTGGGCCGCCGTGCACGGCCTCGTCGCCCTTCACCTCGCGGGCAAGCTCAGCGTCGGGCGCACGCTCGACGAATTGATCCGAGCACTTCCTTCGATCTCCAAACGCGGCAAGGGGAAAAAGCCATGAGCATCGGTACACCATACAAGCGGTTCGTCTTCTCGGGTGACTACGACACCCTCGTGATCGGCTCTGGGATAGGTGGCCTCGCCAGCGCGGCGCTCCTCGCCAAGCACGCCGGCGAGCGTGTGCTGGTGCTCGAGCGTCACTACACAGCGGGCGGGTTCACCCACGCATTCGAGCGCCCGGGCTACGACTGGGACGTCGGCGTGCACTACATCGGCGATGTCAGCGAGCCCGGCATGGCCACTCGCCGCATGTTCGACTACGTGACGGATGGGCGGCTGTCTTGGGCAGACATGGGTGAGGTCTACGACGTCATCGAGATCGGCGACCGGCGTTACGAGCTGGTCAAGGGCAAGCGCGCCTTCGTCGCGAAGCTCAAGTCTTACTTTCCCGGAGAGGAGCGAGCCATCGATCGGTACGTGGCTCACGTCGAGGCGACGGTAAAGTGGAGTGCGTTGTTCTTCGCGGAGAAGGCGCTACCCAAGCCGCTCTCGCTGCTCTTCGGCACAGCGATGCGCTACCCCGCGCTGCGCTACGCGCGCCGCACGACCGCAGACGTGCTCGACACTCTGACCGACAATGCGGAGCTCAAGGCGGTTCTGTCGGGGCAGTGGGGAGACTATGGGCTACCGCCCAAGGAGGGCAGCTTCCTGATTCACGCATTGGTGGCCCACCACTACTTTGAGGGCGCCGCGTACCCCGTGGGCGGCGCGACGCGTATCGCCGAGACGATCCTGCCGGTCATCGAAGCGGCTGGCGGCGCCGTGCTGGTGCGCGCCGAGGTCACCGAGATCCTGGTCGAGCATGGACGCGCGACAGGCGTTCGAATGGCAGATGGTCGCGTGTTGCGAGCGCGGCGTGTGATCAGCGCCGCCGGCGCCGCCGTCACCTACGGAAAGCTGCTCCCGGAGAGCGTGCGGACGCAGGTTGGGCTCTCGGCATCCCGTCCTTTTGTGCCGCCCTCGATCGCGCACCTCTCGCTCTACCTGGGGCTGGATCGCAGCGCCGCGGAGCTGGGGCTACGAAAGCCCAACCGCTGGCTCTATCCGAGCCCCGATCATGACGCGAACGCCGCGGCGTTCCTGGCTGATCCGGACGCACCGTTTCCGGTGGTGTACCTCTCGTTTCCGGCCGCAAAGGACCCTGACTTCGAGCGCCGGCACCCAGGTCACGCCACCCTCGAAGCCATCACCCTCGCACCGTACGAGTGGTTTGCGCGCTGGGAGGACACACCGTGGGGCAAGCGCGGCCAAGACTACGAGGCCTTCAAGCAGCGCCTGACTCAGCGCCTCCTCGAAGCCGTCGAACGTGCCGAGCCGAGCATCGTCGGACACGTCGCGCACGCGGAGCTGTCGACGCCGCTCTCCACCCGTCACTTCGCGGGTCATCCCCACGGGGAGATCTACGGGCTCGGTCACCAGCCGCGGCGCTTCGAAGACCGTTCGCTCCGTCCGCAATCGCCCATCCCGGGCCTTTTGCTGACGGGCGTCGACGTGTGCAGCGCAGGCGTCGCGGGCGCCCTGTCCGGTGCCGTGCTCACGACGTCGGTGGCCCTCGGCTGCAACATGATGGCCGTCGTGCTGCGCCGCCCAGGCGTCGCGCAGACCGAGCCCGCAGGTGCCGCTGCGGCATCGTAGGGAGTATTCCCGCTCACTCGATGGCGTAGGTGACGCTCACGTTGACGCGGATCTCGTTCTGCCCTCGCTCGATCGGGGTCGCCTCCGCGGCCTTTGCCATCATGCTGAAGCGAGGCCCTGGTTCGACGAAGCCACCCGACGACTCCTCCACATAGATAGGAGCTCCAAGCTTCAGGTGCGTCGTCGCCGCGATCTGCTCCGCCCTCGCGCGCGCATTCTCGAGGGCGAGCTTACGCGCCTGGCTGCGGACCGGCTCCGGATCCTCGAGCTCGAGCGTGGGCCCCTCGATACGCGCCAGATCTCCCGCAGCCGTCGCTGCCGCGTCGATGACGGCTCCGAGCTTCTCGAGGTCGAGCACACGCACGCTCAACGAGCTCGAGGCGCGGTAGCCCTTGAGCACGCTCCCCTGCTCCGTATAGTCGTACTGGGGGGCGATCGAGACGGTCTGCGTCTGCACGTTTTCGCTCGCCACGCCCAGGCCTTTCACGGCACTGAGCACGCTCTGTAGCGCACGTGCGGCGACGTCTCTGGCTTCCGCCACGCTCGGCTTGATCGTCTCCACGGCCACGGTGAACGTTCCCATGTCTGGTGCCGCCCAGGCGCGCCCTTCGCCGACCACGTGAATGCCCTTCGCCTGAAACGCGGTGGCGTGGTTTGGTGCGCCCGTGTGACAGCCTGTGAGCAGCAGCGCCGCGAGGGGCGCGTATCGCCAAGTCTTCATCGTCTTCCCTTTCGGGGCGCGCAGCCGCGCGCCCATCCCAGCGTCCTGCCCCCTCATCCCCTGGGGGCGATCGAGTCCCGAATGTGACACGCTCTGGTGCTGCGCGTCTTCCCGCAAGGACCACGATGATTCGCAATCTGCTGCGCTGGGTGCTGACCTGCTTCATGGTGTCGATCGGCGTCCTGCACTTCACCCACGGACCCGTGTTTGCTTCCATCGTTCCGCCCGCGCTGCCTTCGCCCCTCTTGCTCGTGTACATGTCCGGGGTGATCGAGATTGGGCTCGGCGTGATGTTGGCGTTCGAGCGCACGCGCGTGATGGCGGGTTGGCTCTTGATCGCGCTCTTCGTCGCGGTTTTCCCGGCCAACGTGTACATGGCCCTGCACCCCGACCTCGAGCTGGTCGGTAAGCCCGCGTGGCTGCCGAGCCCAAGCCCACTCGCGGCCTGGCTCAGGCTCCCCTTCCAAGGCGTGCTCATCTACTGGGCTTGGCTGTACACGCGACCACCCGCGCGGGGCTAGCCGATGTCGGAGTCCAGGGCGTATTTCGCGAGGTTGGGGTGATGACCCTCGGCGTAGGCAGCGACCGTGCACTAGGGAGCGCGTCCCATGAACGACGTCGCCTTTCACTCCCGCCTTCGCGCAGCACTCCTTCGTTGGTTCCCGGTCGCGCTCGGAGCTCTCTGCATCCTCTGGGCTGGCCGGGTGCGCGCCGCGGATCGCTTTGCAGCCTCGAGCGGCGGCACGACCTCCCTGGTATCGAATGGCTCGTTCGAGTCGCCGGCCCTCGGCGCGGGGCAGTACCAGTACACGCCCTTCGCAAGTAGCTGGTCGTTCGCGGGCGGCGCCGGCATCACGAGCAATGGTAGCGCCTTCACGTCGGGCAACGGTGCGGCACCGCTAGGCACGCAGGTGTTGTTTCTGCAGGGCGCAGGTGCCAGCGCCAAGATGTCGATCCGCCTCCCCGCGGGCCTTTACAACTTCAGCTTCTTCGCTGCGCAGCGCGGCAACATCCCGGGCAACCAGCGCGTGCAGCTATGGGTCAACGGACTGCTGCGCAGCTCGTTCACGCCGTCGGGCTCCGGCTACCAATCGTTTGGGGCGTCGTCCGTGCTGCTCGCTTCGGGTACCCACCAGATCGAGTTGCTCGGCACCAATGGCCAGGGTGATCAGACAGCTTTCGTCGACGGCCTGAGCTTCACTCGTGTCCGCGATCTTCGGATCAACAGCTTCGAGAGCCCCGCCCTGGCTGCTTCGAGCTTTGCCTATATGCCGAAAGGTGGCTCCGTGGCCTTTACCGATGGCGCGGGCCTGAGTCGCAACGGTTCCGGGTTCACTGCGTCCAATCCGCCAGCGCCCGACCTGCACCAGGTCCTGTTCCTGCAGGGCGGCGGCACGGCGACCATGAACGTCTTCGCGCCCCTTGGCGGCTACTACCGCTTCCGCTTCAAAGCGGCGCTGCGCGCGAACAACCCGGTCACTCCTTGTCGCAAGAACGTTCGGATCGTGGTCGCCGGAGTGCCGGTTGGCGAGTTCGTTCTCACCTCCAACAACTACATCGAGCAAGTATCTCTTCCGCTCTACCTGCCGAGCGGTTTCAGCTCGCTGACTCTGATCGGCGTCGATACCGCATCGGGGGATCACACGGCGTTCGTGGACGACGTCCGCATGGAGATGCTGCACGCCTGGAGCGACCAGGCCGTGTGGGGCGGCAGCCTGCCGGGGACGTATGACGACGCCACCGTGCCCGCCGGCAGTGCGGTCTGCATGAACGGCAGCGTCACGCCCCGGTCGATCAAGGTCTACGGCCAGCTCCTCGCTGCACAGAACCAGAACCTCGACGTCACCACCAAGTACCTGATGGTCATGGGCGCGGGCGCGAAGCTGGAGGTGGGACAAGACCTCGTGCCATATCCGTCGAAGGCGACCTTCACCCTGAACGCGACGAGCAGCGATCCTGACATCATGGGGATGGGCACGAAGTTCATTGGTGCAATGCATCAAGGCACAATCCACCTGCACGGTGAGAACAGGGTCAGTTGGACCCAGCTCGCGGCAAACGTCGAGCCGGGCGCGACGACTTTGACGCTCAAAGAGCCCGTAGACTGGCGGGTTGGAGACGAGATCGTCGTTGTCTCGAGTCGCCGTGACTGGAACGAGGCGGAGGAGCGGACCCTCACTGCGGTGAACGGCAACACGGTGCGTCTCAACGCTGGCCTCGCCTACCCTCACAAGGGTGCGATCCGATTCTACACTCAAGGGGCAGATCGGGCTTGGTATGCAGATCTGCGCGCCCAAGTGGGCCTGCTCTCGCACAACATCAAGGTGCAAGGGCAGCTCGCCTCACCGTCCGACCGCTTTGGAGGTCACATCATGGTCATGGGCAACTCGTCTGCCTATGTGGGTGGGGTAGAGCTGTCTCGCATGGGGCAGGAAGCCGTTCTAGGACGCTATCCGTTCCACTGGCACATGCTGGGCAGTGTCGGCGCAGGCCAGTACTTCAAGAACTCCAGCGTGCATCACTCGTTCAATCGAGCTGTGACCATTCACGGCACCGAGTCGACGACGGTGGAGAACAACTTCTGCTACGACCACATCGGCCACGGCATCTTCCTCGAGGATGGCAGCGAGCGCTTCAACGTGATCCGCAAGAACGTGGTTCTCTTGACGAGGCGCCCTGAGCCAGGCAAGGAGCTCACGCCCTCAGACAATCAGTTGGACCAAGCGCAGAATCGCACGCCGTCCAGCTACTGGATCACGAACCCGCAGAACACGTTCGAAGACAACGTGGCTGCCGGCACGGAGGGAACCGGCTACTGGTTCGCGTTTCCGCAACGCCCCACAGGCCAGTCTGCCACCGATTCGCGCTTCTCCAGCATGAAGCCGCATACGCTGCCGCTGATCTCCTTCAAGAGAAACTCCGCGCACAGCACGATGAATGCCTTCGACATCTTCGATCAGCTGGACGAAAACCACAGCATCGTCCCAAACCTCGGCTGGGCCGACGATGGAACCCACCTGATCGATGCATGTACTTGGTACGCAAACGATACCGCTCTCTACACCGGAATCGGCGCGGGTGGCCGTTCGGACAATCTGTTCTTCACCAACAACGTGTTCGTCGAGAACGGCGTGGGCGCCATGTTCGCCAGTCAGGCGGCCATCTGGAACTCCGTATTCGTCGCAAACTCAGGCGAGAACCTGTGGGACAGCACGCGCTACGCCTACCGTGTCTACGACGGGCCTGGCAGGATCTTCTACAGTCACTTCGTAGGTTGGAACGCCGAGAACGCGAACTTTCTGCTCAACACCGGAGGGGCGATCAAGCACGTCAACCACGTGCTCTACGGCAACACCACAGATACCGAAAACGTGCGCATCGAGCTCGACGACTTCGACATCAAGACGCTACCCGACGCTCATGCCAATCACCCGGGGCATCCGCGGTTTTGGTCGGTGGTGCTACGCGATCACACGGGCGGCATCAGCGGGAAGGCCAACACGTCGATCGTGTCCAATCATCCGTTCGTCCTGGTGGGTGACGAGTACCAACCGAGCAACTGGGTTCACGCGTACCGCAGCGATCACAAGTTCGCGCTTTCTCGCGTCGCCTATCCCGTTCCCTTCGAGCAAACGCCCAACGTGACCGTGACACGCGAGAAGCCCGGCACAGCCAGCGAGTCGGTGTACTACATCAACGGCTACAAAGAGTGGCACCAGCTGCCCGTCATCGTCAACGAAGGGTACGAATACACGTACGCTTACGCGACGCTTCCCTATCCGAGGCGTCTCGAGATGAACATGCAAGACGCCTCGGCCGGCGATTTCTACGTCGCGCGGTTCAAAGATTTCGGCAAGCTCGGTGGCTTGTCGCTCGCGTCCTCGCAGGGTTCGTTGCCGGCCAGGTCATCGCTTGCCCAGCTGCGCAGCAGCAGCTCGAGCAGCTACTTCGTCGAGCCCAACGGCGACCTCTATATCAAGGCGGTGGCGACGGGGAGCGACCAGTCTTTCTCGGTCCAGTGGACCACGGGCTTCGCGCCTTTTGTGATCGACAGCGACGGCGACGGCATGGGGGATGCTGGCGAGGTCTCCGTCAACTTCGATCCATTTGCTCCCGGCGACCTCCTCTCGGAGTTCAACGGCGCAAGTCGCGACGGCTGGAACTTCGCGGAGAACGTGGCTGACTTGAGTGTGTCCGGCAGCGTGCTGCGTGGTGTCGCATCGGGGAACGGCGATGCGATACTCCACAACGGCAACTACAACTTCAGGGCCGACGGTGTGCGACAGCTCTTCGTGCGCATGAGAGCATCCCAGGCCACGGGGGTGGAAGTGTTCTTTGCCACCGATACTCAGCCTGCCTATGCTGCAACGCGCAGGGTGAGCACGGTCTATACGGGCACTGGTGGCTACGAGACGCTCGTATTCGACGTGGGCAGCCACCCCGACTGGCAGGGCACGATTACCGATCTGAGGCTCGATCCCGTGTCTGGCGTGGGCATCTCGTTCGAAATCGATCGCATCTCTGCTTGGTGCGAAGGCAATGATGACGACAGTGACGGCGTCTGCGACGAGGTCGATCGCTGCCCCCTCCTCGACGATCAACGAATCGGGACCTCCTGCAACGACGGCAACCCAGCGACCTTTCCGGATGCCTGGTCAGCGAGCTGCATTTGCGAGGGCGGAAGCTTCTGAAGAGCGAGGGGGCTCGTGGCCCATGGGGGCGCACGTCCGGCTTGGCAGTGCTGTAGAACGCGTTCTATGCTCCGGCCCAGGAGGCGAGCATGCGCGAGTTCGATAAGC
>CAYNOM010000065.1:0-16364 GCA_964398415.1 uncultured Polyangiales bacterium
ATCCCGGTGTCCGCACGCCGCCGATCTGGCTGACCGCGTACGCGCGAGATCCGCACCGATGCCGATCGAGGCATACACTGCCGGTCTATGCCGCGGCACACCCCCGGCAGGGGGCCGTGGCAGGGGCCCCGAGCTCGAACCCGGTCGCAATACCCAGACGCGACGAAACGCGACGAAGCGCGACGAAACCCATCGGCGGGCGTCGGCAAGCGCAACGCGGTGTGCCGCAACCCCTGCCGTGGCAGGGTCGATCTCTGCCACGATGGCGCGCGACGCGTCTCGCGTGCGGAGTCTGAAAATCAGCCTCGAACGCCCCCCTCGCCGAAGTCGTCGCACCCCTATGCCGATCGCAGTACACCCCGACGGACTATGCCGCGACACACCATGGCAGGGTGCCGTGGCATGGGGGGCTCCCCACAGCCGAGGGCACCACGGCAGCGCCCCACGGCATCTGCGCCGCGCTTTACGACCGCGCCCCTATACCTTGCCGCCCCTCCCCGGCCCGTAGTTCACGGCCCCCCCTATCGGCGCGCCGGGGGTCCCCTACACCCCCGGCGAAACACAAGCTACGAGGAGGGATGAGGACCCCACGAAGGTTCGCCGTCCCGGCCCGTCCTCCCTCTCGACTTGCGCACCGCGCGAGCGTGCCCACGCAGGGCGCGCTCGCGACGCGCCCTACCCTAAATCCCCATGCCTCACCGTCCCCATCTTCGCCCCGCCACCCCCCAGGATTTCGACCTGCCCTCCCTCGGCGCCGGCGGCGAGCAGGTCGTGCTCGCCCTCGATGCGGTGCCCACCCTGCGCGGCAATCGCTCCCGCGTCGTGCTCATCTCCAACCTGCTCGAGGCCTCCCTCGGAAACCTGGCCGGCGAGCTGCGGCTCGTCGTGCTGCAACAAGACGTGCCCCCGCAAGACAGGGGCGTGCTGCGGTGGCTTTCGCCCACCCCAGGGGTGCTCTTGCACCTGGAGCACTTCGGAGGCCTCGTGCTCGAGGGCCTGCGCGGCCCGGGCGAGCCCTTCACCCCCGAGCGACAGCGACCCCTGCGCCAAGGGCACGCGCTCGAACTCGCCCTCTTCAACCCCTCCGTCACCGCGCAACGCGCCGTCGTCGTGCTCCTCGTCGACGCGATCCTCGGGTAGCTGGAAGGCACCGAAGGCCTCCCTCACGCCGCACGGCCCCGCAGCATCGCCAAAACCCGCGCCGCCTCCGCCGCCTGCTCGGACGCTGGCAACGGGGCACTCGCGCTCACGCCTTCCGGACATACGTGAGCCGAAGAGGGTCGGGTCTCGGGCTCGCTCCGGTGCGCCGCGCGACGACGCGCCCGCACCACGGCTTCGAGCTCCGCCCGCGTCGCGCACTCCACCTCCGCGTCGCGCCCCCGCACCCGCTCGAGCTTGGCCTCGAGCGCACGCTGACGCGCCAACAGTTGCGCCGCCTCGAGCCGCTCCGCTTCGAGCGCTTGCTCCTCGGCCGTAGGCGCTCCCACGAGCTCTGCCGCTTCACGCTCGTACGTGAATACCCGGCAAAACCACGCCCCCGGATTGCGCACGTCTGGCGCCTCGCACAGCCGGCTCAGCAGTCGCGACACGAGCTCGGGATGCTCCCGGTACTCCTGGCGGCGAAGCACGAACAGCAGGCTCCCGTAGGCCGAGAGGCCAAAGCGGCGCTTGAGCGCCTGCGCTTGCTCGGGGACGAGTACTTGGGAAAGAAAAGCCGCAGCCGAAGCCGGCGCTTCGCTTCGGGCGCCTCGGGCGGGCTCCGCCTCGCGCGCACGCGTGCTGTTTGCTTTTAACTTCTCTTCTAGATCCTCCATCCCCCTCACCTCCTGAGGGGGGGGGGCACAGCTCCTGAAGGGGGGGGACTCCGGCGCAAGCGCCGGCGTGAGCGCGACCTCGGGTGCGACCGGCGCCTCGGCAGACTCCCGCACCGCCTCGACCGCCGGCGCGACTCGCGCCGGCTCGGCCTGACCCTGCTCACTCACCGCGGCAGCTTCGGCCTCGGGCAGCCTCGGCCTTGCCTCAAGCGCCGGCTCCGCCCTGCCCGGCTCCGACGACCCCTCGACGACCGACGCAGACCCAGGACAACGCGACACCGTGCACGCCTCGTCCAGCGTCACCTGCTCCGAAGCCTCGTCCCCGTCGTTCTCGATCTCTAGCGGCACCAGCTCTTCCACCACCGTCAGCGGCAACGGCTTATGCACCCCGCTCGGCCAGCGCAGAAACTCATAGCGGTTCGACGTCTGGCGCTTGCCCGTGAACGAGCGGCTCTCAAAGCGAGCCACGCTACGAAGAATGCCCAGCTCCTCCAGCTCGCGCAGCGACGAGCGGATCGACGACGTCGAGCACCCCACCGTGTGCGCCAGAAACCGCTGCGAGGGGAACACCGACGCGTTGTCGCTCTGAAGCCAGGCCAGGGTCACCAGCATCCAGCGTGTGATCATCGACAGCCCAAGCTCGTCGCTCCACATCACCCACGGCCCCAGCCCGTACACCCGCGGAAACTCCGAAGGCGACGCCTTCGAACCGCTCCTCATGCCCGTCTGTGCGCGTACTTCACCCGTGCGTGAAGCGAAAGGTTGCCTCACGAAACAAGACTCGATATGGTCCATTTCGATCCTGGTGCCTTCAAGCCCTGAACCCTCCTGCCGCCAAGCAAAAGAGGGGTTTAGGGCTTTGGCCTTTTAATCGGTCGCGTTTGCTCCCTACGGTCCCTTTGGTCTCTGCGGGACGTAAGCCCGCGCCTGTTCCCTCGCACAGCTCTACGCTCGAGGGCAACAAAATCGCGAAGATGGGCTACTCAAGGCCCCCTAAAAGCGCTGCTTTTGGCGCATGTCAGCCTCCGTAAGGGCGATCGCGACGGTGGGGTCCGGGGCGTCAGCTCTAATGTGGCTCCACTCTAGAGCCAGTGTGGAGTGGGGATGGCTTGAGCGACCGACCTGGCAGCTGGTTTTTTGGTATGAGCGCATCCGCTATGGCTCTATCTCAGAGCTGCTTTGGTTCCTTGGTGGAGCTAAAAGAGCGCCAAAGGAGAACCGCTTATGATCTATCTGCTGGGCGCGGAAAAAGGAGGAGTCGGCAAGAGCACGATCGCTGTGCACATTGCAGCTTCGCTCGCCGCCTGCGGTCGAGATGTTCTGATGTTGGATACCGATACGAGCGGTGATGCTGCCGGGTGGGTTGCACAACGTCGCGAACGCTCTGGTGTCGCGCCCGTTCATTGCATGCGCGACTTCGGCCAAGTTGCGGTCACCATGCGGGACGCGGCAAGACGCTACCAGGATGTCGTTGTGGATGCGGGCGGGCGTGATTCCGTTGAACTCCGTTCGGCGCTCACGGCTGCCGACGTGCTCGTCATGCCGACGTGCCCTAGCCAATTCGACCTCTGGCAAGTTTCGAGAGTTGCCGCGCTTATCGAGCAAGCGCGCGCGTTCAACTCCGGACTGAGGGCAGTTGCCGTGATCAACAGGGCTTCGACCAACTGGACGAACGCGGAGTCACGTGAGGCGGGGGAGCTGATCGGCGAATTTCCTCAGATCCGTCTAGCGCCCACGGTCCTTCATGATCGCAAAGCATTTCGGGATGCCATTCGAGATGGCCGTGCGGTCTTCGAGCTCCCTCAAGAGGGTGCGCGGAAAGCAGCGGCAGAAGTTTCAGAGCTCATGAACGAGATCACCGGCGAGAAGCAGGTTCGCCAGAGCCAAGGGGTGGCAGATGTCGTTCTCAGTTAAGCCTACGACGGCGAGCGATTGGGTCGCAGGCGCTCCGGTTGGTGCAGGAAAAGTTGCGAATCAGTCACCGTCTTCGCGGCCGTGGGAGGTGCTCGACCCCCGGGCGCCTGCTTCCAAAGCATTCAACTTGCGCCTCAATGAGTACGAGCTGGCGCTTCTCCGGGCCGTCGCCGAGGCAGAGTTTTCGTCGCAGCAAGGTGTGGCCAAACGCATCTTGGTTCGAGCTCTCGAAGATGCCGCAAGAGAGCTGAAGTAGAACCGTTGTAGAGCTGAATAGGTACCGCTTCGGTTCTGTATCGGATGCTTTTTGGTGCTGCTTTGGGCGAGGTCGGACTCGAAGCCAACCCCTAAACAGAGCTGCAATAGAACCGTTGTGGCTCTGTTTTGGATGTGCTCTGGGCTCGCAGGCGTGGGTGGAAGGAAGGGGCTGAGCGGATGCTGCTCGAGGTGACCGATTATCAGGATCGCGGGCCTTCGGAGGTGAAGGCTCGTCGTGTGCACATCAACCCCGATTACGTGGTGGCGATGGAGCCCTGGGGGTCGAAAACGAAGGTGTTCGTGGGCCGGAGCCTGGAGTACGTGGTGAGCGTCGAGGACGCCAAGCGGCTGAGTGATGCGGAGGGGTAGGGAAGGGGGCGCGTCACGACGCGTAACGGATGGGTCTTCGGCTGCGTCGTGATGGGGTTCGAGCGCGTCGGGCTTCCATCGCCTCGTCGCTCAGCCCAGCCACGAGTTCTTCGTAGCGGGTCTCGGGCGAGCTGCTTGAAGGAGGGCCGGGGTGCGACCGGCGCCCTGTTAGTTTTCCTGTCACGAAATGTTACGAATGGATGCTTCAGCGTCCTTGAAAACCAGGGCTGCCCGGAGCGGCTTTGCGAGGACGGCTTCGCGCCGGGATCGCAACGGGCCGCTCAGTCACAATCTCGCACCGATCCGGGCCGCGCCTACCTGCCAGTGGCGCGCTTCGGTGTGCGCACCTGTTCTGGCGATGGCTTGGTCTTCGCCACCTTGCGCGGCTGAGCTTCCCCTTCGATCACGCGGACGCGCACATCCTTGAGTCCTGCCGTCCACACCATCTGTTGCAGCGCCAGCTCGACCAAGGAACCTTCCGGCATACCGAGTGCTTTCGACCACTCGGCGGCTCGTGTAATGCTCACCGAGCGGCGCCCCTGCTCGATGTCACACAGGTGGCTGCGCGAAATGCCGAGCCGCTCTGCAAACGCAGCTAGTGACGCATCCTCCTGGGCGCGCATGCCGGCCAGGAAGTCGCCGATGGCCATCGGCCGTCCGCGCAGCTCGTCCAGAAACCCGGCGGCGTCTCGCGACCCATCGGCCCGCACATCATTCTTCCGGCGTCCCATCGCACCCTCCTCAGTACTCGTGCTTGTTCACCTCGAAGACCGACACGCACTTCGCGGTACCGTCTTTAAGGATCACGTAGAAAGCTCGCCAGCTCCTGTTGAGCCGAATCGAGCGTTGACCCTTGCGCTCGCCCTTCAACGGTTCGTCGTGGTACCCGGGAATTTTGCGGACCTCTTCGAGGCCCACTTCCTTCACCCGGCGAACCCACACGGCCAAGGAGTTCTGGACCTGCACCGGCGCCTTGCTCGCTTGCTTCTGAGCCGCCGGGGCGATGTCCACATCCTTGATCACAGATCAAACGTACCCAAGTTAAGGGTACACCGCAAGCCAGCTCCCCTACCAGGCGTGTTGGTGTGTTCCCCGCCGTGCGTCTTCTACGGGTGTAGGCGTCGTTACCAATCTTTGGGCGAGTCCAGGTACCATTGTTTGCCTAAGTACAGCACCAGAACGTGGCCACTTGAGTTGGTTTTGAGAACAGTCGCTAGCGTGCCGGCCTTTACTTCTACGCTGTGCCAGCCGTTGCCTTCTGTGCCCAAAAGATACGTGCTTTTGCGCGCTTTGATCAAATCGCCTGGTATCGCCATCATAGTGCTCTCTGGCCTTCTCGCTCGGAGAGCCACGCTTCGAGGGACGCGACTTCCGAGCTCGAGCGGGCAAGTTAGGCCATGATGCGGTCCAGGTCGCCTTTGCGGACGCGACGCATGCCCGCGTGGTGGTTCTTCACCCGGGCCAATGGTTACAACTGCACCCTCTCGACTTCAGCGCGCCGCGTCTTGTCGCCCGAGCGATTGTAGAGCTGCGTCGTTTTCACCGAGGCATGGCCAGCGAGCTGCCGCGCGGCCTCGATGTCTCCGCCGGCGTCCTGGTGCATGGTGATGCCCGTGGCGCGAAACGAATGGTTACAGATATCGGGAGGGAGTCCGATTGCGGCACAACGCCGCTTCACGACATCGAGCACGCCGCGCGCGCTGATGGCTTCTCCCGAGAGCCCCCCGGTGCGCGCGGCCCTCTGCCAGAGCGGCGCCTCGAGCGCGCTCCAGAGCCTGCCCGCGTCGATGTATGCCTCGACGAGCTCGGCGGCGAGATGATGGGCCGGCACGGGATGAAACTTGCCGCGCTTTTCGTGCAGCACGAAGGTGGCGTGCACAGAGCCCGCGTTGCGGTAGTCGCGCACCTTCATGGCGACGAGGGCGCCGACGCGGGCGAACGAAAAGAGCATCGTGGCGATGAGGGCTCGATCCCTGCGCGACACGACGTCCGACCCTGAGATCGAGTCCAGGAGCGCCTTGGCCTGCTCGCGCTCGAGCACGGGCGTTTTACCGACGTCTTGCCGATAGCGCGGTCCGCGCACGGCGTGCGCGGGGTTGATATGCAGCACGTGCCCGAGCACGAGCGAATCGAACCAGTGCTTCAGTGCGGCCAGGTGCTGCTTCACGCTGACGGGCGACAGCTCGCGGCCGAGCTCCTCGATGTAGAGCGCGACGTGGGGGCCCTGCACGGCGTGGATCGCGAGCGAGCGCGTTGCGCACCACGCGGAGAAGCGCTGCACTGCGCGCAGGTACGCCCTGCGCGTGTGCGGGTTGCGCACGGACACGGTGAGAAACTCGACGGTGCGCAGGGCAGCGCGCTCGCCGCTCCATTGCACGAGCGAGTCGCCGAGTCCTTCGTTTGCGGCGTCGTGCCAGCTCAGCTCGACGCCACTCAACGCAAGTTCTGCCAAGCGCTGCGCCGGTGGGGCCTGCTCGCTTGGTTCCGCCCGTTCGTTCGTCATGAGAACATCAGTACAGTGCTGGGATCCGCGCGGCAAGCGTGAAGCCAGAAAACTGTGCTACTTTTTTTGCATGTCGACCACGTTTGTATGGGACACCAAGAAAGTGCGCGTATGAAGGGCAAGACTGAAAAGCGCGCGAAAGGCGCACGTGTGAACCCTTCGGCGAAGTCGCTCAAGGAGATCCCCGAGGTCGATCTCTCCAAGAGCGTGCGCCGCGGTCGCGGCCTGTACGCGCGCAAGATTGCCAAGGATGGCGGCTACTACGTGCAGCCCGATGGAGAGCCCGCGCGCTTCGTGCAGACGCGTCAGGGACGGCCCAAGAAGGACGAGCCGCAGGCGACCACGAAGACGAAGAACGTGCGGTTGCCGGCGGAGGTGTGGGAAGTGATGGAGCGCGCCGCCGAAGATCGCGGTCTGTCGCTGCATGCGGCGATGCGGCGCGCGCTGCTCGAGTGGTTAGGTCGCGCGCGCCGCACCTCGCCCCGAACGCCACGAGCGACCCGCGCCACCCGGACAGGGACGAAGCAAGCGAAGCGCTCGGCCTGAGACCCGCGAGCCCCACCAAGCGCTCCCGGTGTCGGCATTGATCCGGGGAGCTTGGAGCTTCCGATAATCCCCTTTATCGGAGCACGCCGAGGGCCCCTCAGTCTACCGCCACCATGAGCCCCTCGGGCACGTCGATCCCCGCCGTGCAGGCCACCGAGCCATCCTCGTGGATGCCGCACAGCCCCTCGTTGGTCGTGACCATTTCGATGAAGCGGCCCGGCAGGTTGAAGCCCTCGCCGGAGCACTCGATGCCCAGGTCGCTCTCGCGAATTCCGCACAGGCCGAAGGCCCGAGACGACGCGATCTGGCGATAGCGCGTGGTGGGCTTGAGCTTCGGGTCGTCGCAGCGCGTAATGCCGTTGCGCATGAGCCCGCAGGTCGTGTTGCACACCGCAAGCTGCACGAACTCGCCCTCGAGCTTGCTATCGAACACGAGGGTGCCGCCGATCACTTCGCCGGCGCGGGTGAGCCCTCCGAGAAAACCGCAGCCGTCGATCTCCACGATCTCTCGCCCCGCAAACAGCTCCTCAGCGGAACCGCTATTCCAGCACGGGGTTTCCCCCTCGTCGGTCACCCCGCAGAGATCGAATGATCCAGCCAACAGGTGCTTGAACCTTAGGCCCGCCGGGGGCTGCTCGGGACGCGAAGGGCCAGTGCATGCCGCGCGACCCTCCTCGTCGAGGGTGCACCAGAAATACGATCCTCGCACTACTTGGTCGAAGCGAGATGCTCCCTGATCAGACGTTGGCCCACCCCAGCAGGTCAGCGTGTGGTCGGGCCGTACGGCACAGCCATGACTACCGCCGTCTAGCGAAAGCCTCCGCTTGCGCGGCAGCAGCGCGATCGGTTCGTTGGAGGGCGCGGGCGCGGCGGCTGCGTCGCCTTCCTGGGCCATCGATGCATCCTCGTCGCCAACCTGCACGCTGCTGGCGTCGACGGTGGTCCCGCTTCCTGAGCCACCACCTGCCGGTGTCGAGTCGCCACCACAGCTCGCCACCAAGGCAGTGAAGCCTGCGGCACCTAGGATTCGTGTGAATAGCTCGTGATTCACGGTGTTACTCCCCCATCTGCGTCCACGATCGTTACCTCTACATCAGAGAGCTTCACGTCTCGCTTGAGTGCTTGCGCTCGCACGCGTACCGACCAGCCGACACGCACCGCACGTGTTCCCGGGGTGCTCAGCGTGAGCAGCAGACGGGCCTCATGCCTGCAGCTGCCCTTGCAGCTAAAGTCCCGACTAAAGCCGAGCTCGATGCCATCACTATTCATCGTCTCTTGGAAGCCGTCGGAGTATCGCACCTTCGTCGTCATTGCGATTGGAGGCTCATAGTCAGTTAGTGCCGAGGACAGGTAGAGCCGCGCTTGGCCATCCGCGCCCCATTTGATCACCACCTCCTGGGTCTTGGCTTCACCTGCGCTCAACGTCAGCTCACCGCCCGTGCCGTCCAACACGACCTCGGAATCGACGATCTCTGGCCGACAGGCTGCCAATGTCAGTAGCAGCGCGAGCGCAGGCCACTGGCTCCTAGTAGACCGTAAGGTCCCACGCTTCGCAGAAGCAGTCTTCATGGAACGCTCCAACACTGTTGTGGGTTCGCTGTTCGCCGGGTTCGTCAATCACGCCATCGCAGTCGTCATCGACCCCTGGCATGCGGTCTGGGCGAAGCCGGCCATCGATGTCGCGATTCACCTTGGGCCACCGGGGGTGTTGGAGGAGGCTGACGCCGCGGCAGGCCACGGCGCCGTGAGGCAGAGGGACGGCCTGACCCGCGTCGAGAAACGCGAGACGGCGGCCATCGTAGGCCGAGCTTCTGCCACTGAGCCGATTGAGGCAATCGAGGGTGGTGCAGCCCTCGCTGGACAGAAAGGTGTTGTCCGCGGCCGAGATCATGGTGAGGTCTTCGACGCCCACGCACACGTGTCGAAGCGGATCGTTCATGTCTGTGGGAAGCTGGTTGATGGCGTAGCGCCCTGTACTGCAGCGCATTGACTCGGCGGCAACGGCGTTGCCTTCAGGATTGTAGGCCGACACGATGTTGCCGGCGATGAAGGCCCCATGGGGATCGGCCTCGATGCCCGAGCGGTCGATGCCCGCGATCCTCGGATGCTCACCGGCGCCGTAGCCGATGAGAGAATTCACCAGGTCGAGCCGCTGGGTGTTGCCACTCAAGAGCAGCACCGCCGCCCCTTCGGCATCAGAGGGGCCAGGTCGTCGATACGACCAGTCGGCGCCGGTCAGGGCGGTAACGAAGTACACGCCGGTGATCGGCCCATCGCCCCTGCCGTCGAGCCACAGCGCGTGGTTGCGTATGCCGCCCGTGGCCGTGCGAATGATGCTGTTGTGCACCAACGTCGATGGAGCTGAGGCCACGATGCCGAGCTGGGTCATCGGGGATTCCCAACCCGGATCGCGCTCGGCGATGGTTACCCTCGACCGCTCGACGCGCAGGTCCTCCACAGACGCGAGCACGCCCGCCACCGAGCCCGCTCCGCGCCGTGGGCGGCCATCGGTGATCGTGAGCGTGCTGTCGGCGATGCTCGCCGTCCCACCCGCCGCGCACACCGCGATGTAGGAGCCTACGAGGTCGATGTCGTTGGGCGCGGCCGCGGCAACAACCCGACTTTCTTGCAGCTCGAGGAGGCGGGACGACGCGCTCACCCCGAACTGGCAGCTGTTCGCGAGCCCCGTACCGCCACCTGCCAGGGAAACCTCGGAGTCGAACACCTGAAGCGCCCCGACGCCGCTCGCCGCCACGGCGGCCTGGCAGCCGCGTAGGTTGCCCTGCGAGGTTGCCGCGACGCGCAGGTTGAGTCGAGCCAAACGCAGCCCACCGTCGAGCACCGCCGCGCCCGCCTGGACGCCCGCTCCCGTACAGGCGTTGCGCCCGCCCTCCCCGCCTTCGGGCGGCAACCCCGCTCCCTGGGGAAGGCTCAGGGTCGAGCGCGCTCCGGGCGGCTGTTGCCACGCACCGTCGTCCGACAGGCCGCCCAGTAACTCGGTCGCGAACGCAGCGCCGTCGATGCGCAACGCCGTATCGAGGGCGTACTGCCCCTCTGCCAGGTTGATGCGGGCCGCATCGTACGCCCGAGAGCGAGACGGCACGGTGGAGCAACCGCTCGGGCCGCACACGGGCACGTCCACGGTGACACCGCGCTGCTGGCGCACGAAAGCGAGGGCAGCGCCGAGGGTGCGGAAAGGCGTGCCCGCCTCGCCAGCCCAGGGCTGGACATCGTCGCCCCACGACGCAGAGACGAACACTTCCACGGGTGCAATCGGCGTCACGACCAACGCGGCTGACGGTGTCGTCGGGGTGCCGTGCTGGTTCTGCGCCGTGACGCGGAAGCTGTGCGGCACGTCCTCGAGCCACCACAGCATGTGGCAGCGAAAGCCATCGGGACCGTCGGCGTAGGTGACGACATCCTCGAAGGCGCCGCCTGCGACGCTCCGCTCCAGCAGATAGGAGCTGGCCTCGGTCTCCCTCCAGCAGATCTCCGTCTTGCCGGGCTCGATCAACCCCCGGTACACCTCCACCACGGGCTGCGCCGGGGTGGCCACAATCGCGGTGACCTTCGGGCTGCGTCGTGCCCCATTTTCCACGGTCACCGACAGGCCGATCTCCGTGTTGAAGGGCAGCCCCCGACGCTCGACGGCCACGGTCCTCCCCCGCTGACCAAACGCCTCGTTGCCTGTGGCGAGAACCGCGCGCGTCTGCAGGTTGCGTATCTCGTAGACGAACGCCGTGGCATAGGGAGCGTCTGAAGACCACTCCCAACGACCGTTGCGCCCCTGGGGATCCTCGACGCTGGGGTTCGTGCTGAAGAGATAGCCGCGCAGGGTCGCGGGGCCTGGGGTGAGGTTCTTCGTCACGGGAAGATACGACGGACAGGTTTGCGTCGACTCATGCAGCGCGAACAGCTCGCAGATGGCCTCATCGGAGACGCCACGCTTCGTCATGTAGGCCGAGAGCGCGACGCCGAAATTCTTCTCCTTGAGCTTGCGCTTTGAGTTGAAGTCGACGGCCGCCCACTCGCGGATCAAGTCGCGCAGATCGAGAGGCAGGGCGATGGCCTCGTCGGGTTGAAAGGAGCTGGTGTTCCAGAAGTAGGGCGCCGTCGACAACGTGCGGTCGCCGTTGATGGGCTTGTCATTGAACCAAGCCGCTCCGTTGGTGGGAACGAAGCTCGACCCCGTGGCGGGGTTGCCGTCGAAGACGTCGTGCAGCGTAGTGACAACTTTCTCAATCTTGAACTCAAAGGCTGTGCCGTTTACGCCAAGCACACCGTAGGGTGCGAGCGGGAGAGAGCGTTTTGGACCGCCGACGTTATTGTCCATGCAACTCGGCTCACGCGGATCGCAGTAAGCCATATGAGCTGACGTGGCGGGCAGTCTGCCAGCGGCTGTTTCTCCAAACGGCACGTAGTAGTTGACCCCCCCTGCAACCTGGGCCGAGAAGAAGTCGGCCCAGGCCTCGGCGACGTAGGACTGGTCGTCCTCGGCGCGCTCTTTCTCGCTTGCCAGCGAGGCCATGATGACGCCGGTATAGGCCGACCCGAAGTCGTAAGCGCCCTCGTCGTACATCAAGGCGCACATCACGAAGTGGCCATATTCGTGCGTCGGCACGCCCCGGCTTCGAAGGGGATCCTTGTGCATGAGGATGTCGGGCGACAGAAAGCCGGGAGCGAATGCCGCGCCGGCCCCCACGTTCGCCACAATGGCACCCAGACCGGGAAGGATTCCATCCAAGACGACCCCGGTCCCCGCCGCAATACCCACGAGCAGGAACGAGAAGCTATCGAACAGCGGATCGAAGGCCCAGTTGGGGATGTTCATGCACGGAGTAATGGCGTTGGCACCAGGGCTGTTGTCACCGATGAAGTTGGCGATCGAGCCCGTGAGCACACGAGCCCGGCGCATCGTGTAGCCGCTGACCTCCTTCATGTATCGGGCGCCGTCCGTGAACTGCGCAAATCCATTGACGTGCCCCGAGTTGATCATGAAATGCCGGGTGACCTCACCGTTCACGTCGCCCCTGCCGAGCTCGTCGCCATCGAAATTGCAGATGCGCCGCGCCCCAAGAAACGCGGTGATCTCCGCGGCACCATTCACGAGGTCGAAGCAGAGGCTCGTGGGCTGGTCGCGCGCGACGATGACGCGCGCATAGCCGTACTCATTGGTTGAGCCTGTGTGCAGCTTGAAGCCGATGCGCCCCTGATTGACGCGGACGGGCATCCCACTCAGGGGGATAGCCACGCCGCGCCCTGGTCCCCAGGCGCGCTGCATGGGCCGTTTCTCGAAGCCACTGTCGGTGTTCAGGGGCCAAAACGTGAGGTTGAGCGCGGCCTCCCCTCGGACGAGTTGGCTCACCTCACCAACACCCTTGCGCACTCCGTCGACGACCACATCGGCCACGGCCTTGATCCCCTTGACCACGCCCCGAACGATACGGCCAATCAACGCCTGCGACGTCCTGCCGACGGCCGCGTCGCCCGCTTCTGGTGCGGCGATGCCGCGGTAGAGATAGCCCTCGGCTCCAAGCACTTCGTAGTCGATCGAGCCGTCCGCGTAGGTGGCCACCGACGCCGGAAAGTCGCGCAACACGACCACGCGGTAGGGCTGTTCGTCGGGAAAGTCGAGCGAGTGAGCCCGGATCGCGTTGTAGACGGCGGCTGGCAAGAAGGCGTACACGAACACGCCGCGCCCATCTCCGATGAACTCGAAGATGCCCTTCTGGCCTGACCACTTTGCGCGCTCCTCGCGGAACATGGGCAAGAAATCCCAGTCGATCTGGTAAGCCTCGAGCGTCTCGAGCTGGTCTTGCGATTCGATGTAGATCAACGCATAGCGAAGGCTTGGATATCCATCTTCGTTGACCTCGGGGATGGCGGAGGTGTTGGCCCATCGACTCGAATCCCTCGGCGAGGGCGAAGGTTTCCTGGGGCGAGATGGGCTCCTCGAGGGAGGGAAGCTCGTCGCCGTTGTCACCTTCCCACACCACGCTCTCGCCACAGGCGCCTGCCGTGAGGTCGCAGGGGCCGACGAACGTCAGCACGAGCTGAGGCGGAGTGACCCCTTCACGCGAGTGAAGCGCAAAGATCGATGCGATCGGGTCGTTCTCTACGCGCAGCAGCCAGCCGTCGTTGGGTGCACCGCCGGCAAGCCATGTCTGCACGTCGCGGGTCACGTCGAACTCGAGCGTCCCCGTCTGGCCGCCTCGGATCCCCACGACATCCGTGGGCTCGCTCGCGTAGGGCGGCGGCTGCCCCGTGAACCCGCCGAGGTACCAGCGGTTGGCGGAGGTGCAGTCGGCCCACCAGTTCCACGTGGCGGTATCGTTGGCGCAGCTCCAGGTTGCGCCGGCCTCCGTCCATGATTTGGTGACACGCCGAAGGCCCAGCTCCGAGCCCGCTCCATAGGAAAAATCGATCGCCGACTCGATCGTGAACTGGAGTTTGGCAGCCACAAGCTCGCCGGAGCCGATCATCTGCTGAACCGCGCCCGTGTCGACGCGCACCAGAGATCGTGTCCAATCGACGAGACTGCGGCCGACGAGCAGCTTGCGCGCCGTGCCCTCGGCGGAATGGGGCGTGTAGAGGCGCACCGTGGTATCCGCGCTGATGGGCATCCGAACCGTTTGCGGGGCGACGACAGTGAGCGCCTGCCCCTTGGGCTCCTCGGCCACGGTGTCGTCTACAAGATGAGCTTCGGCACACGCGCCAAGAGCGAACAACAGACAAAGAGCCGGTGCGAGCCTCGCACGACGTAGCAACTCACTCATGGGATCCCTTCCAGCGCGGTACGGCAAGTCGATGCCCATTCGAGTCGATGCCTCGCGTGGGGGGAGGTGACCGAATGCAACCCGTTTGAGCCACGCCTAGCACGCTGTGACTGGCGTGACCAATCTCGGTGCCGGCATCACGGTGGAGAGGCCTAAACCTGGGTGCCACGTCACCAAATGGCGGACATGGAAGCGCCATCGGCAGGGGTAGGGGCCGAGGCGCATCGACGTCGGGACTCTTGCCTCAAGGGCGATGGTTCCCCCGATCAGGTCGGGAGAATCGCGCTTGGCGGGTCCTGGCTCCTCACCCGTCCCCAGGCTCGTCGAAGCCTGGGTTCTTCGGCACCGTTCACCTGCTGTCGCTGTCGAAGCGGTGTTTGACCTTGCGCAAGGTCTTGGCGCGCTCAGCTGGCTGCACTGCAACGTGATTTCTGGAGAACCAACATATTCGATCAGGAAAACGGACGCACGCTCGCGATTTCCGTTACCGAGCACCACTGGGCTAAAAGGCCTGTGACGACAGTCGCTCGGAGAGAGACCTTGCGGGACGACATCATGGACGCGAGAAGAAGCGGAAGCTGGTTCGCCGAATCCGCTTCGATCCAAAATACCGGGGCAACCTGGGTGGAGCCGCCGACTCCTCGAAGCGGACACGCACCATCGTCGAGCGTCACCGAAATCCCCGAACCAGGCACCACTTTGATGGATTGGACGTAACCCGTTGCCATCACCTCGGCCGCGTTCGCCACGGAAGCGGTTGCGAACGTGAGGGTTACCCCAAGAGACATCAAGAGAGCTTTGAACCGCACGGTTACCTCAGTTCGCTAGGGTGACGCTCGTGATCTGGCAGTACGAACCATTCCAGACGGTGGCGACGGAGACCTTGCGCATCGAAAGCATGGCCGAGGTCAACAGCGCTTGGACGGCAGCCGTGTACTCTGCCGCGGTGTTCGCAGGTAGGTACGCATGGTAGTGGGCCGTGCTGCCGTTGGTGCACATCGTCACCGGGAACTTCAGATTCCCGCTACCGTTGTGCAGCTTGACGTGCAGTTCTCCCTGGGATCCCGTAGCTGTCGCCACGTGGCTGACCTGGGAGACGTAGCCATAGGCTCCGTTCGCGGATGATGTTACCGGAACCGTCGTCCCGGGAATGACCGGGGAGACGGAGTCCGCGTGCGCGACCACCGAGAACCACGGAAGCACCAACGCAGTTGCGGCTACGAATAGCGTAGCGAATCTCATGGCTGAAAAAGCTCCACCGCTGCGATGCTGCAGCGACCATTGCCGGCCGTGTCGGCCGTCACTCGAACGACCGTATCGGTGAGTGCCGCCTGCATCAACAGGCTCAGCAAGCGCGGCGTGTCGTTGTGGCCAGCCGAAAACGGTTGGGTGCAGTTGGCATCTTGGTAGCTCAGGCGGACCTCAAGGGTCCCGTTCTTGAGCACCGTGATCCTCGAGACCTTGCCTGTGCTGCTGTACCTTGCGGCATGAGCAACAGAGGCGGTGCCGAACAGGATCGCCAACGTTCCAATGAACATGGTTCGCATGGCTCACCCTTTGAACGTGACCGAATCGATCTCGCAATACGAGCCGTTCCAGTTGCTCACAACTTCGACGGAACGCTGATTCATCAGTGCGGCAGTCAGCAAGGCCTGCACCAGCGCGATGCTTTGCGCGTTGTTTGCTGCGACCCCAGCATCGAAGATGGCGGTTGAGCCCCTCGTGCACAGCTGAAGGCGATTGCCGCCCTCCGTCCGCATGGTCACAAGCAACTTGGCCTGACTGCCAGATGCGGAGGACACTACGCGAACCTGATCCACGAGACCGGACGCCGTGGCCGCATAGGCCTGGCCCGAGGCCAGTAATAGGCCGATGGTGGCCAGAATGAACGAATACCAGCGCATCGAAGACCTCTTCAGAAGAAGCGAATGGGGATGGTGACCTGTGCAAACTGCGGCAAAACCAGCGTCGTCGTGGCGGCAACAACCCCGCCGGATACGCTTGGAAGAATGGTCATCACGTCGCAGTAGTTGGGGATGGTGCCCGTGCGAGGCTGACCGTACACACACGGCGCTGCCATCTTGTCCATGAACGACAGCTCGTAGTACTTGCCGTCAGCACGCCCACCGCTTCGCCACTCGGCAGAAGTGACCCACCTCTGCTCTTGAGAAGTGACCCGGCCCG
>CAYNOM010000066.1:0-16126 GCA_964398415.1 uncultured Polyangiales bacterium
TCAGCCCTCTGCAGCCGCGGGACGTGAGTGTCATGGCACCGCCGGTGCAGTCACGGCCTGCACCCATGCTGCTGCAATTTGCCGCCGACGCGCGGCGTGGAGCGCGCTCAGCGCGCGATGACGACCGGACCCTCACCGGCCTCGGCACGGGGCGAGGCCTCGCGGCTAGCGCGGGGCCGCGTGCGCGGTCGACGTTCGCTCGAGGCACCGAAGAGCACACTTTGGTCGGCGTCGGAAAGCTGCTGAAAGCGGATCAGCCCGCGCGCACGGCTCTGGCTCGCAAAGCCTTCGACAATACTCTGGTCGGACTGCAGCGGGGCTCGCTTCTGCTGGAAGCGAATCGCGCGTCCCTCGAGCGACGCGCCGTCGACAGCACGCTCGTCGGCATCGGTACGCGCGCGAGCCAGATCCAAGAGGGTGCGATGCCTAGTGCGAGCCCAGCGCCGCAGGGCCGCGTCACGCAGCTCGTAGTAGCCGCGCCCCAAGCCGCAGCTCCAGAGCCGGCGCAAGCCGAAGTCTTGCCACTCCTCGCGCAGGCCGCCCTCTCCGACGTGCAGCCTGCCTCGGTGCACGACGGTGAAGACGAGCTGCACGTGCCCGCATCCGCAGCGGGCCCGGAGACGCTGCTCCTCCCTACACCACCCCCACAGGCGCTTCCCGCCTTCGATGACCCCTCGAGCTTCGTGACGCCTGCCAGGCGAAGCGAGGACGGGATGGGCCAGTTGCTCGGGGTGCTCGTGCTGGCGATGATGACCCTCGTCGTCCTCCTCGTTTGGTACGCCCCGAGTCACTGACCCACAGATCAAGGCAGCGCCATCTCGCACACGAAGGGGTGCAGCGAGCTGCAACATACGTCGCCCCACATGCCGGATGCGAACATCACCACGCAGTCTTCGTTCGAGCATGCTTTGCTCGAGCCGCTCGGGTCGTTGGCCTTCCAGTTTTCGTAGGTGAGCGGAGAGTCGTCGCGCCACAGGAACACGCCTTCGCTCTTGCGATCGCTGAGGCCGATGTAGTGCGCAGTGCTCGTGCCGATCGTGCCGGTGATGAGCGAGATGCGCTGGGCGATGGCTTGGTTCTCGTTCTGGCTCTGAATCTTGACGAGGCGCGCGCCATCGGCGGCGCAGAAGGCTGCGGCCTCGCCGAACGTTCGCGGCAGCTGGCACAACCAGTAACGCGCGCCGTCGAGGTCGAAGCTCGCGCAGGCCGCGTCGAGCCGGCACGTGCCTCCGTCACAGCGCGATGTGCTGCCCGCGTCGGGCTCGGGGGGCCTTCCCCCATCGAGGGTGCCGGCGTCTGCATCGGGCGTGCCCCCGTCGTCCTGGGCTCCCCCTGCGTCCACATCGCGTGGGCCGGCGTCCCCCGATACGGGGCAGCTCGTGGATTCGAAGGGGTAGAGACACGCCCCGAGGCGACAAACCGCAAGGGGACAACCAGAAAGAGCACTGCACGCCCTGGAGTCGGTGCACTCGGGCTCGGCGCAGGCGCTCTCGCTACCGTCGGTGCAGGCCGCATCCACGCAGCGCCCGGCGAAACAAGACGAGTCGCTGTCGCAGGGCACACCCACGCAGCTGCGGGTCAAGGTAACCGTGCGGGTCATCGAGCTGAGCTGCTCGAACGTCACCTCACGCGCGAGCACCTCACGGCCGTCACCGTTGCGCAGGCGGACGAGCACGCGACGGTCGCGACGCGGAGCTAGCGCCGGAAAGTCGATGATGCGAATCGGGGCCAGGAACACCTCGCTCGCGGTCACGCGCCGCGTGGCGGGTGCCTCGCCATCGACGGCCACGTCGACGAACTGAAACTCCTCCGCGGCGCGCAGGTCGGTGACGAGCTGAATGCCAAGAAACACCGTACCCTGCTCGGGGGTCGAGCAGCCGCTGCCTCCGGTCAGCAGCACCACGAGCACGGACGAGACCGCCCTAATCACACGGGTGCACGCCATCGTCACGACAGAATCCCACGTCAGCGGCCGGTCGGCTCGTCTCATCGAGGCATCCAAGCACGTCACAGCGCCTAACCCTCGCCGCATGGTCGAAGTCGTCCAACACGTCTGCGCCGCGCTGTTGCGACGGTAGCGTGCTCACGGGCACCCCCCATGAAGAACAACTGCTCCCAGTGGGAGCGGCATCGAAGAAGGTGCGCTCGCCCGGCCACAGGGCCTTGTCGAAATCGAACAGCCAGACGGGCGCTTGGCTCGCGTCGCAAGGCTCCTGTGTGGGACAGAACCGCACCACCATCAAGAGCCCGTGACCCATGCCTCGCTCGATGCGCGCACGGTCCTCGCCGGGGTCGTCGGCGACGATGCTCAGCACCACATTGCAGCCCCGCTCGTCGCGTTCTGACAAGTCGAACACGTGAGACGATGCGTCGATCGTGGTACCGGGCTCGATCACCTCATCACTGGGAAGCACGGCCACGTGCGCAAAGCCCCGCGTGGTGCCCGCGTCGTCGTAGCGCATGGGAAGGTCGAGCCGGACCTCGAGCACCGCGTTCGGGGGAGAGCCACAGCTCGCGAGCAGCAGAAACCCGACCGCGCCCGCTCTCATGGCACACGCACCACGACCTCGGCTCGCGGCTCGAGCGGCTCGTGGTCATCGCGCGTGACGCCCCAGGTGACCGCCGCAGCCCCGAGGAGCAGCGCCACGGAGCCCCCCACCCACCACAGCACGCGGCGCGTGCGCGCGCTGGCCGGAGCGGCCCGGGTGTCGGCGGGCGTGAACGCGACCTGGAGCGTGCTCGACTCACCCGGCTCGAGCGCCACCTCGCGCGCAAAGGGCTCATACCCCACGCGCCGCACCTCGACGTGATGGGCCCCCGCATCGAGCTCGAGGCGCATGGGACGCACGCGGTCGTCCTCGCGACGCGCGCCATCCACCAACAAGTCATGCGGACCTGCGTCGAGTCCGCGTAGCTCGAGCACAGCCACGCGCGCGGCAGATTCATCGCGCAAAAGGACAGCGTCGACGCGTTGCTGGTGCGTGAGCTGCGCGTCATCCATGGCGAGCAGCCGAGCGAAGGCGTCGCGAGCCGCGACGTGCATACCCATCGCGCGCAAGGCGACCGCCTGATTGAACAGGGCCGAGGGCGCGCGACTCAGGGCGTAGGCGCGACCGAAGGCCCGCTCCGCCTCCGACCAACGTTGCGCCAACGCCGCTTCGGTGCCCTCACGAAAGGCCTCGCGGGCTTCGTCTTCTGGCACACCGTCGCGCTGGCGGGGTGCTTCGTCGCCGTAGCCCCCAGTGCCTCGCGTCGGCTCGGCCGCGGCCTGTGCCGCAAAGCTCCAGATCGCTGCACACGTCATGCACCACAGCGCGACGGTCCACATGCGCGAAGACCAGAAAGCCCGGGTGAAATCCGTGTTCCTTCGGATGACAGCACCCGACATCGATACAGCGGATAATCGCTCCTCGTGCTGCACGCGAACCACTGGGGACGCTAGCATTGAGATGACAGCGGTGACAATCAGCACTACCGACACGATCTATACCGACACCGTCAGCGCGAGCTCGGTCGAATCGCCAGACCTCAGCCCAGAGTCTGGTTCGTTGCGCGCCGGTGAGGTCCTGGGGCGTTACGAGCTGCTCTTTCCGATCGCCAGCGGAGGGATGGCGACCGTGCACGCGGCGCGCCTGGTGGGAGAAGGTGAGTTCCAGCGGGCCGTAGCCTTGAAGGTCATCCTGCCTCACCTCGCGAACGACCCGCGCTTCGTGAGCATGTTCATGGACGAGGCCAGGCTCGCGGCGCGCATTCGCAGCCCGCACGTCGTGGCGGCGCTCGAGCTCGGTCGCCATGCAGACAAGACGTTGTTCATGGCCATGGAGCTCGTGATCGGCGTGAGCCTGCGCCAGCTCTTCGACGACGCCGTCGCGGCCGGCAAGACCATCCCCATCCCGGTGTTGGGGAGCATCCTGGTTCAAGCTGCGAAGGGTCTTGCAGACGCCCATGGCGCGCGGGCCGTCGACGGTAGCCCCCTGGGTCTCGTGCACCGCGACGTGTCTCCCCACAACATCTTGGTGGGCATCGATGGCCACGCCCGTATCGCTGATTTCGGCATCGCACACGCGGTCACGCGCGCGACAGCCACACAGACCGGCGAGCTCAAGGGCAAGCTGCCTTACTTTTCTCCAGAGCAGGTTCGCTGCGACGAGCCCGACGCGCGCAGCGACGTGTTCTCCCTGGGGATCGTGGCCTGGGAGATGTTCGCCGGACAGCGCCTGTTCGACGCCCCAAACCCCCTGGCGACGGCGCAGGCTGTGGCTGCCAAGCCCGTGCCGCCCCTCGACGCCGTGCGCGGTGACGTGCCGAAGGTCATCGCCCAGGTCGTACGCGACGCGCTCGAACGCGACCTCGATCGACGGCTCGAATCCGCCGAGCGCTTCGCCAACCGGCTCGAGGACGCGTGCAAGCGCAGCACGGGCCTCGCCAATGCGCGCGAGGTGGAGCAAACGCTACGCGAGCTGTGTGGCGACAGCGTCGCGCGCCTCGAGCGCTCCTTGAACCTCGCTCTCGCCACGCCTACGGGTGCGCATCGACCGCTACCGCTTCCATTGCGGACTCGCTCCAAGCGTCCACAGCTCGTCATCGCGGCAGCCGCGTCGCTGCTCTTGTTCGCAGCGCTCGCCTTCGCTCTGAGCGTCTCCCCGGGGCGCAGCAGCGTGGGTGCGCCCCCCGAGCTATCGCGAGCGGCTCCTGCGAACGCGGATCTGCCCAGTCAACTTCCGCAGCGCGCGGCGAACGACGCGCCCACCGGCCGCAGCGCAGACGACGCGGGGGTGCGCGGGCTCGACAACACCCCAGCCCACGGCAGCACGGACACTGCCTCCACCTCGCCGCCGAAGAGCGACTCGCGCCGCAGGGCCGCGCCACGCCGAGCCAAGAACGCGCGCGCGGCAGCGAGGCCGGACGCACCGGCCCAACCTGCTGGAGGCTGGCTGCTCCGCGACATCAGCGAGTTCGATCGCGAGAGAACGCGCTGAGCCCAACTCAGCCGAACAGGCGCATCAAGGTGTAAGTGACGGCAGCAGCTGCGCCGGCGGCCGTCACGAGCGGCCAGACGGCCGGGCGAGCCGCTTCGCGGCCTTGCCGTTTCGAACGACTGCTCGGCGGCAGCTCCCGCGCACGCACCTCCTCGACGAGCTTTCGCTGCGCCGCGTGGACCCCCGGAAACAGGAGCTCCATGCATTCGGCGACCTCGGCCGCTCCCATCGGACGCTCGCACTCATGAAGAAACAAGAGCAGCTCCCGCCCCATCTCCCGCGCGCTCGAAAAGCGTCGCGCTGGGTCGCGATTGAGCGCACACATGATCAGCTCGTCGAGCCCGATGGGGAGCGTTGGGTTCACTTCGGCCGGGCCCTGAATCGGCGCGTGCAGCACCGCATCGAGCGCCTGGAGCACGTCCTTGCGCGCGAACAGCCGGCGCCCAGTGCTGAGCTCCCACCCAAGCACACCGAGCGACCAGATGTCCGCGCGGCGGTCGACGGGTCGCCCCTGGACGTGCTCCGGTGCGGCGTAGCCGGGCGTGCCTTTGAACTCTCCCGTCGCGGTGCGATCCTGCTTCGACAGCGCGCTCGCCACCCCAAAGTCGATGACACGGGTGATGCCTTCGTAGCCCACGATCACGTTGCGCGGCGTCACGTCGCGGTGAACGACCTCGAGCAACTCGCCACTCGGCCCACGCAGCTCGTGAGCGGCGTGAAGCCCTTCGCAGACATCGATCAAGATGCGCGCCGTCAACGCCGGAATGCGTCCCTGAAGCTCCCTCGGGGCACGACTCAGGGCTGCCATGACGCGATCGAGTGACTCGCCGACAATGTAGGGCATCGTCAGAAAGACCGTGCCGTCCTCCTCGCCGAAGTCGAGGGCGGACCCGATGTTCGGGTGGGAAAGCTGCGAAATCAGGCGCACTTCGTCGAGGAACATGCGGCGAAAGCGCTCGTCGATGGCGCGCTCGGGGTGCAAGCGCTTGAGCGCCACGACCCGCCGAAAACCGCGCCGCGACGTGCGCGTGCGCGCAAGGTACACCGTGCCCATCCCCCCGCGAGAGATCTCGTGAAAGAGCACATATCGGGCGATGCGCTCGGGCACAGAGAGCTCGTGCTGGGTCGTCTGCATCCAGTTCGCCATGTTGTCGCAAATGGCGAGGATCTTCACCCTCCACGGCTTCAGCCACGCCGAACCTCCCTTGTCGGACGACCCACCAATCCTGGTAGACTGGTGCTGTGAGCCGCGAGCGCGAAGATACCCACCAAGAAACCTCGCTGCTGACACGCGACCGAGACGCTGCGCCGAGCCATGTCGATCTACGCCAGGTGCGCCTCGAATTGCTCGGCAAGGACGGAGTCGAGCGCGTGTTCGTCAGCGAAGCGGAGCGCACTGCGCTTGGCTCGCACCCATCCAACGATCTGGTGCTCGACGAGCCTACCGTATCGCGCTTTCACTGTGAGCTATCGAGCTCGGCAAAGGGAGTGCGGATCCGCGATCTGGGCAGCACCAACGGCACGTTCGTCGACGGGGTAAGGGTCTTCGACGCCATCCTCGAAGACGGCAGCCGGATCCAGCTCGGCAGCCGAACGCTGCGCCTGTCGGGCCAGGGCACGATTCAGGTTCCGTTGCCCGAGGTGGCCTCCTTTGGAGAGCTGTCGGGCGAGTCGGAGCCCATGCGGCGGGTGTTCGAGTGGCTTTCCCGCATCGCCGCCAGTGACGCGACGGTGCTCATCGAAGGGGAGACCGGCACGGGCAAGGAAGGCGCCGCCGAGGCGCTGCACCTCGAGAGCGCGCGCAGGGACGGCCCGTTCGTGATCGTCGACTGTGCAGCCATCCCGCAAAACCTGATCGAGAGCGAGCTATTCGGGCACGAGAAAGGTGCGTTCACGGGGGCCACCGAGCGACGCAGCGGTGCCTTCGAGCACGCCCACGGCGGCACGATCGTGCTCGACGAGATCGGAGAGCTGCCGAGTGATCTGCAGCCCAAGCTCCTACGCGTGCTCGAGCAGAAGACCATCCGCCGCATCGGCAGTAGCACGCGGATCTCCGTCGACCTTCGCATCGTGGCCTGCACGAACCGCGATCTGCGTCGCGAGGTCAACGAGGGGCGCTTTCGCTCCGACCTCTACTATCGCCTATCGGTCGTGAAGGTGGTCCTACCGCCTCTGCGCGAGCGCCTCGACGACCTGCCCCTGCTTTCTCGCACGCTGCTCGCGCGCCTCGGCGCCAAGCCGCCTCAGCTGCAGCGCTTCACGAGCCCCGAGTTCCTCGAGCGTCTGCGTCACGGCGCCTGGCCCGGCAACATCCGCGAGTTGCGCAACTACTTGGAGCGCTGTCTCGTGCTCGATGACGAAGCCCCCATGACCGAGGCACTCTCCGGCGCGGAGACCACATCGGAGGCACCGTTCGTCGATCTTTCGCTGCCCTACTCCGAGGCTCGAAGGCGTTCCCTGGCCGAGTTCGAAAGGATCTACTTGAGCGCGCTGCTCGAGAAGCACGGCGGCAACGTGTCGCGAGCCGCCAGAGAAGCGGGCATCGAACGCGTCTACTTGCATCGACTGCTGCGCCGCAGCGCGCTCCGGGGCGAAGATCGCTGACCCTCGTCTGGCCACGGCAAACGCATGCGCTCCCGCCCCGCGCGCCTAGCGCAGCCACACGCGCCATAGCCGACCGTTCTCACCCCCCAGCAAGAGCCCCGCTTGATCGAACGCCACGGCCTCGCACGACCAGGTCGAGATCAAGCGCTCGACCTGAAGGCGCTCTCCGAAGGTGCCGTTTTCGAAGGCGTACACGAACAGGTTGCGATAGCTCGTGATCGCCACGCGCTTACCATCGGGGGAAGCATCGGCCGCCGTGACGGTGACGAGCTTTTCGTCGGGCTCGAGCCTGAGGTCGAGCTCCGAGAGTCGTTCGAGCGCGACCACGTCACTCGTCCATCGCTCAGGAAAGCGATACAGGGTGGTGTACGTGTCCTGCCAATGCTTCGTGAGCAGGTAGAGCCGCCCCTCGACCACGAACAGCGATTCGGCGTCAAAGCGTCGATCGCGCTCGGCATTGCAGCCCGAGGGCGCTTTCGGCTGGTCGGGATACACAAAGCGCTGGGACGCGTCGACGTGCAGCTTGCCCTCGCGCCGAGCGGGATCGGGCTCCTTCAGACGATGCACCACGAGATCATCGCGGTCCATGAAGTTGTTGCCGATGTCGCCGAGGTACAGGTTGCCCGCCGCGTCGATGGCGATGTCTTCCCAGTCGTGATTGTCGACGTCGAGCGTGAAGCGCGCGCGGGTGTGTCCGGTGCCATCGATGGCCCAGATCTCGGCCGCATTCCACGAGTCGCCGTGGCCCCAATAGGTGTCTGCGTGGCGGCGGCTCGCGACGAGGCCCGATAGCTCGGGGATGGCCGTCCACATCTGCCCGCCGCGTCGCTCGCAACCCACGCAGCATAGACACACGACAACACACACGAAGAGACGCACGGCGAGCACGGGGCATACGTGCCCGGACTTGCGCATGGGGTCAAGCCGCACAACCATCGTGCCATGGTCTCTGCCCGCACTCGACGTACCGCCCTGCGGCTCTTCATGTTGTTGAGCGCCATCTTGTTTGGAGCGCGTTGCGTGCAGCAGGCGGGCCCCATGCTGGACAGCTTCCTCGGGGGCAGCGAGGCGCGCGGCGAGACGCTCGAGCCGCTGCCACCACGTCGACCCGGGCATCTGCGCATCGCGAGCTGGAACCTCGAGTGGCTCAACACCGAAGGACTCGGCCAAAACGAGCGCAGCGCGTTCGACCTCGCGAGGCTCGCACGCTACGCCGAGCGGCTCGATGCCGACGTCGTGGCCGTGCAGGAAGTGGCGAGCGAAGAGGCCCTCGAGCGTGTCTTCCCAAGGCAGCGCTACGCGGTCCACCTCGCCAAGCGTGGACGCGGTCAGCGCGCGGGCTTTGCCTATCGCCGCGACCTCGATGTGAGGGCCCTGCGCGATGTCGAAGAGCTCTCACGCGGGGGCCTGCGCGCGGGGGCCGACCTCGAGATCACGCTCGACGACGTGCGGCTACGCCTGCTGTCCGTGCACCTCAAGGCGTTCTGCGTGAGAGGCCCCTTGTCCGAAGACAACGAGCACTGCGCGGAGCTGCGCGCTCAGCTGCCCGCGCTCGAGCGCTGGATCGACGCTCGCGCTTCCGAGGGAAGCCCGTTCGCCGTGCTCGGCGACTTCAATCGTACGCTCGGCGACGACGACGAGCTCTGGCGCGAGCTGGACGACGCGCAGCCTGCCTCCCTGACGCTCGAGCGCGCCAATGTCGAGCTCGGCTCCCTGTGCCACAGCCGACGCAAAGAGCGGCCGTTCATCGATCACATCGTGCTCGGTGGTGACGCGACGAAGTGGCTCGTCCGGGACAGCTTCCGTGAGGTTCGGTACGACGAGTCCGACAAGCGGCTCAACGCAAAGCTCAGTGATCATTGCCCGATCCTGGTCGAGCTCGAGCACACGAGCGTCCGCTAGGGCAGGTTGATTTCACGCGCCGGGTTGCCGATCACGCCGCCGAGCCTACACCCATGGTGCGCCCCGTGACGCCAAGGGGGCCGACGTCTCGCGTGGGGGTGGCATGGAGCGACTGAGCGGTCTGGACGCAACCTTTCTCTACGTCGAAACGCCGACGATGCACATGCACGTCTCGCTGCTCGCCCTGCTCGACCCCAGTCAAACGCCTGGTGGCTACGACCACGCGCGTTTGAACGCGCTGCTCGAGCGGCAGACCCACGCCATGCCCAAGCTGAGACGCAGGCTGCTGCAGGTCCCGTTCGGCATGCATCATCCGCTGTGGATCGATGATCCGCACTTCGACGTCATCCACCACATTCGACACATCGCCTGCCCTGCCCCAGGAAGCATGCGAGAGCTCGCCGACCTGTGTGGCCGTATCAACAGCACGCCGCTCGATCGTTCGCGACCATTGTGGGAGCTTTGGCTGATCGAAGGCCTCGAGGGCGGCAAGATGGCACTGCTCGCCAAGGTGCATCACGCCATGGCCGACGGCCTCACGGGCGCGGGCCTTCTGTCGAGCCTGTTCAGCCTGTCGCCGAGCGCCGATCCTGCCCCAGCGAAGGAGCCCGCACGCGAGGCGGAGCCGTTGCCGAGCGAAGGCCAGCTGCTACGCGCCGCGATCGTCGATCGCTTCAAGGCATCTCAGCAACTGGGGCCCATCTACAAGCGCACCTCCGAGGCCCTGCGCACGCTCAAGGCTCGACGCCGCGGGGGCGAGTCGAGCGGCGGAGCGACACCATTTCTCGACGTGCCGCGCACACGTTTCAACGCACCGATCACTGCGCAACGCAGCGCAGCCTTCGCGCGGCTTCGGCTCGCCGATCTCAAGCTGATCCGCAAGGCGTTTGGAGTCAGCATCAACGACGTCGTGCTCGCCGTGTGCGCGGGCGCCCTGCGGCGCTATCTCGAGCAAAAGGGCGAGCTGCCCGCCGCGCCGCTCATCGCTGCCTGTCCGGTCGCAGTGCGACCCGAGGGCGACGGCCACGGCAGCAACCACGTGTCCGCGATGTTCACCTCGCTCGCCACAAACCTCGAGGATCCAGTCGAGCGGCTCGAGGCGATCTGTCGCAACACGCGCAATGCCAAAGAAGAGCACCGCATGCTCGGCGGAGAGACGATGGGCGCGTGGGCAGAGCTCGCCTCAGCGCCGCTCTTCACCGCGGGCACGCGCATGTACTCGAAGCTCGGGCTCGCGGCGCGGCACCGCCCCATGCACAACGTGACCATCTCGAACGTGCCCGGTCCGCCCGTCCCGATCTACCTGGCCGGTGCCAAGCTCACCGCGGCGTACCCGATGGGCCCGGTGATGGAAGGCGCTGGCCTCAACATCACGGTCATGAGCTACGTCGATCAGGTCGACTTCGGCTTCACGGCCGCGACGGTGCTCGTGCCCGACCTGCATGCCCTTTCGGATCAGCTCGAGCCCAGCGCAGCCGAGCTACTCAGCCTCGCAAAACAGCGCCTCGATGCACCGTCGCACGCGACTGAGGGCACCTGAGCGTGATGTCCGAACGCGTTGCTTCCATGCCACGCCTGCCGGCACGCAAGGTGCTGCTCTTGCTCGCGTGGGGCGTCGTGTCGGGCTACGTGATCTTCTTCGCGCCCCCAGATCGCGGCACCACCATGCAGCTGATCCAGGATGCGCTGTTTCTGCGCACCGATCGCGTCGACCCGGCCGTCATCGCCGTGTTCAACCTGCTCGGCGTCGTACCCGGCTTGTATGCGTGCTTGTTGATCGCCGATGGTGCAGGTCGCAAGTTACCCGCCTGGCCCTTCGTCATCGGCTCGTGTTGTGTCGGCGCCTTCGCCCTTTTGCCCTACCTCGCCCTGCGCGAGGACGACGGGTTGATGAAGGGCGACGTGCAGGGCGCGGTGCGCTTCTTCGACTCACGCCTCGTGGGCCTGTTCTTGTTCGCGTCGGCCTCATCTCTGCTGTTCATGTTGTTGTTTCGCGGCAGCCTCGACGCGTACCTCAATTTGTTCTGGCGAGAGCCGCTCGTGCACGTGATGACACTCGACCTCGTCGTGCTCTGCGTGGTGTTTCCGAGCGTGCTTGGCGCCGACATGGAGCGGCGCAACATGCGCGACCGTCGCCTGTTCTGGCTGACGGCGCTCCTGCCGATCGTGGGGCCCGCAACCTATGTCGCGCTGCGCAAGCCGCTGCCGGCATGAAACGTCACCGAGGATGCGTATGCCCGGCCACAGCACCCGCGCGAGTCTCGGGAAAACCTTTGTAATCTGCGTCCGGCTGGGCTACATGCCAGGGGCAGTTTCGATTCCCCCCTCGAAGCCGCGAGACCCAAAGCAGCTCCCCCGTCCATGAAGCGCACGCTCGGCATCGACCTCGGCACCACGAACAGCGTCGCAGCATCCAATGCGTCCGTGTTGCCACTGCTCGACGGCGATCGTGAGTCGTCCCTGCTGCCGTCGATGGTCGCGTTCCTTCCGAACGGCGGTGCTGCCATCGGTGAGAGCGCGAAGGCGCGAAAGCCCATCGATCCCAAGAACACGCTCTACTCGTCCAAGCGCGTGATCGGCGAGAGCTTCCTGTCCTATGCGGCCCAGCAGTTTCGCGCGCAGTACCCGCACGAGATGGCGCGCGGCCCCGAGGGCAGCGTCGAGTTCATCACGCGGGCGGGTGCCATCTCCCCGGGCGAGATCGCGGCCCTGATCGCTTCGCACTTGTGCATGCGCGCATGCTTTCATCCGGCCGAGGTTCCCACGGTGGTCACCGTGCCCTCGGCGTTCCACGACCGCGCACGCGAAGCCACCTTACGCGGCGTGCGCCGCGCGGGCTTCACCGACGTACGCCTGATCGAAGAGCCTGTCGCCACGGCCATCGCCTACATGCAACGCGCGAGCTTGCGCTTCGCGGCGGTGTACGACTTCGGCGGCGGCACCTTCGACTTCGCGATCATCGACTGCTCGCGCTTCCCCTTCAAGGTGCTCGGTCACGGCGGCGATCCTTACCTCGGGGGCGACGATGTCGATCAGGCCTTAGCTCAGCTGATCGCAGAGCGCGTGCTACGCATCTACGGCTGGGACATGCGCTCAGATCCACTGATTTTCGCGCGACTGACGATGGCCGCCGAGGTGGCGAAGTGTCAGCTCGCCGAGACAGAGAAGACCACCATCGACGTCGCCGACGTGGATCCCGCCGCGCCCTACACGCTGAGCCGCGCGCCGGTCGATCGCGCCATGCTGCGCGAGGCCACGATGCCGCTCGTGCGGCGCTCCTTCGGCATCTGCGACGAGGTGCTGGCCGCCGTCGGACTGCGAGCGGCCGACATCCAGGCGGTGTTCATGGCCGGAGGGAGCACGCGTCTCCCGCTCTTGGCCGAGATGGTGAGCCAGTATTTCGGACGCCGCGTGCGCACCGATCTCAACCCCGAGCACGTGGTGGCTCTCGGTGCGAGCATCGCCGCGGCACGCCCCGAGCTGTGGCCGCTGCTCGATCAGAGCTAGCGGAGCCCCCTCAGGCCGCGCTCGTACGACTCGGCGTCATCGACGGCGGGCGCGTCGAACGCGTGCGGCGCTCGTGGGCGAGGTCGGCCGGCGCCGGCACCAGACGCGCACGCAGCGCGAGCGCCTTCCGGGGCGGCTTGGGTGGTGGGCTGTGCTGGGGCGCCACGAAGCGCTGGCCACGTCGCGCGTAGGGATTCGGCCGCTCGAGATACAAGCCGTTGAGCGTGCGCTGCATGACGCCCACGATGTCGTCGTAGAGGGCCTGCACCAGCGGCTCGTTCTTGGCGTCTGCAGGCGTGAAGCCCTGCCAGGCCATGGGATAGCCCACCTCGATCGTGATCTTCGACGGCAGAGGCAAGTAGGGCACGCCCGAGGGCACGAGGCCCAACGCGCCGAGGCGAAACGGCAGCACCTTGGTGCGCGTGAGATAGGTGAGGCCCGTCCACTTCGCGAGGCGCTCGCCGCGCGTCACCGTCACCACGGTTTCGTTCGAGCCGTGGCACACGAAGGGAATCACGGGCACGCCCTGCTCGAGCGCGAGCCGAATGAAGCCCTTACGCCCGCCGAAATCGACCAGGTGACTCTCGAAGAAGGGACGCTGCGACTCGTAATCACCGCCCGGATACACGAGCAAAGGCTCGCCCCGCGCGAGCACCTGCGCGGCCTTGTCGGGATTGGCGGGGATGAGCCCCAGACGACGAAAGCGCTCGCCGAGCTGAGGGATGCTGAACAGCACGTTGTGCGCGAGCGGATGGAGAGGCTTCTTCATGCCCCAGTGCCTGAGGTAGGCGGCCATGAAGATCGGCGCATCCGGCGTGTAGGCGCCTCCGGAGTGATTGCCCACCAGGATGTAGGGCCCCTCGGCCGGGAGTCGCGACAGGCCGCGCACCTCGGGATCGAAGTAGCGACCGAGCTTCTCGACGAGCTCGCAGCATTCTTCACGATACGCGGGGTCGACCTCGGCCTCGATGCCGTCGATCTGCGTTTGCACGCGCTGCTTCAGGGCCTCCGCTCGGGGCATGACATGCCCGCGCACCTGCTCGATCAGCTCTGACACACGCATGCATCAACTCCTCGCACGCACCCGCACAGAGCCCCGGGACCCAGCCCTGCTTCGGTCATTTGAACACGTTTCTGAAACGTGTTTCACTCAGAAATAGCACGCAAGAGGGCCATGGCGAGCACTGGGTCAACATTTGGTTCGTCAGGCGGCGAACTTGGCGGTCACCGCCTCTGCCGCCAGCTCCTCCATGCTCATGCGGTTGGCGCGCCTGAGCTCGTCCTTCGAGAACAGGTCTCGATACAGCTGCTCGGGAAAGCTCCCCGACAGGCGTCGCGCCACCCTGCCGAGCACGGGCCCGAGCAAGGGGTGGTTGTTGATGTCGCGCAGCGTGCGCTGGAACTTGCTGAAGGGCCGGCCTGCGACGGCGGGTCGATTGCCGAGCAGCTGCATGCGCTTCACCGCCTCGCGCAGACGCTTGCCCGAGGGATCGGTCTTCGCCATCGGCTCGAAGAACACCTGCCGCGCGAAGGGGCCCGCGTAGTAGAGCACGCCCGCAAAGGCCCAGATGGCCTTGAGACGAAACCAGAGCGGCCGCCTCGGTTGCTCTTCGAGCCAAGCCTGATACTCGGGTGACGCGTAGTACTCGGCCATGTGGTAGTCGATCGCGATGTGGCGCGACTCGTCCTGGTTGATGAGCTCCATGGCGCGCGAGCTCATCTCGTCTTGCACGTAGTCGTCGAGGGAACGCAGCAGTGCCACGTCGAGCATCAGCTCGCCGCCCGTGATGTAGGCGTTCGCGATCTCCGCGGACAGGTACTTGATGGCCGACAAGAAGTGCGGCTTGAAGCCCATGAGGCCGGGGCTCGGCGTATAGCGCTTGTACTTGTGCACGTCGTAGTGGGCCGCGAGACGCTCTGCGACCACGGCATGGCGCTCTTCGTCGGCCACGAAGGTGGAGAAGATCTTCTTCAGCAGCGGGTCGTCCACGATGCGCCGTTGCTCGGTGAAGAGGGCGCCCGCGAAACGCTCGATCTCGGCCATGTCCGTGAAGTACTGGACGACCGCCATCTCCATCTCGCGCGACATCTTTCGCGGCGCGACGTTCCAGTCGAGATCGGTGACCCTCCACTGCTGGTTGACGCACTTTTCGAGCATGCGCGCGGTGTCCATGGCCGTGCCTCCGAGGATACAGAAGCCCCTTGGCTTCGCTGCAAAGCAGCCTATCACGCTTTTCACCAAAAGGTGAATAAGGTGCCAATGTGGGGTGTGAGCGCACCTCGGCCCCTCAAGAGCTGTCGAAAAATTGGCGGCTCTTCAGGCCATCGCGTTCCAGAAGGCGGCGATCAGCGGGTTGTTGAGCGACCTCTGCTCGAGGCACACGCCAACCCGAAACTCGCCGAGGCGCGGGTTCACCTCCACCGCGCGCACGTCACTCCTCAGGGGACTTCGATCCATGACGAGCTTGGGCACGACCCCCACGCCGCAGCCCGTGCTGACGAGCGCGAGGATGGCCTCGTTGCCCGCCACCTGGCTGTAAATCTTGGGCTTTTCACGTCGCGCGCGAAACCAGCGATCCACCGCTTCGCGCAGAAGGCCGTGGGGCGGCAGCACGAGCGGCAGCTCACTCCACGAAACGGGGCGCTTGTCGACGGCGCGGCCGACCTCGCACGGGGCCGCCGGCGCGACGAAAATGAGCGGCGTGACGGCGACCACGCGCGACAACAAGTGACGCGGCACCCGTTCGGGCAAGGCCGCCACCGTCACGTCGACCGCTCCTTTTTTCAGCATCTCGAGGGCATCCACGGCATAGCCCGTCTCGAGCGCGAGCTGCACGTTGGGATGGGCCTCGCGAAAGCGCGCGAGCAAAGCGGGCAGAAAGCTCTGACAGGCCGTGACCGACGCAAAGATCGACAGCGTGCCCGAGAGCGCCTGCTGCTCGCGCTTGAGGCTTTCCTTGACCTCCTCGAAGCGCGACAGGGCGTCGCTCGCGAAGCGCTGAAAGGTCTCGCCCTGGGGCGTCAGGCGCACGCGCTTGTTGTCGCGCTCGAACAAGGGTTCGCCGAGCTCCTGCTCGAGACGGGTGATGGTGCGGCTCAGGGCCGAGGGGCTCTTGTGACAAGCCTTGCTCGTA
>CAYNOM010000067.1:0-15888 GCA_964398415.1 uncultured Polyangiales bacterium
CGCGCGGCGACGAGCGTGCCATGCTGCGCGACCTCTGAAGCTGGCGTGCCGGCCGCTCCGCCCGTGTTGTTCGCGGCGGCAGCCGCCCGTGCTGCCGGAAGCTGCGGCAACTGCAGGACCTCCGCGCTGCCGGGCTTCGGGGCCAGACCTGCGCGAGGCGACGTCGGTCGCAACGTCATCCACAGCAAGAGCACACCGGCTGCGCTAGCCGCACACGCGAGCAGCGTCACTAGCGCGCGTCGTCGCTGGACCGCGGGACTCTCAGGAATGGGACAACGCATCGTCGGTGCATGGCGCCAGTTTTCGATCCTGCCGCCGGCCGCAAGAACCTGCGAGTCGCGCGCGCTCACGGCCCTGGTCGATGGCGCGAGTGAGGGCTGCCTCTGCGCCGGCTGGACGCTCGCGATGCTCTCACGTCCGAGGGGCGGGAGCCTTGGGTGCTCGTCGGGCCTTGCAGACACGGCTCGGAGCTTGGGCAGCGGCGGCGGAGACGACTTCATCACAACCTCCAAGACTGTCGGCACGACTGGGGGATACGAGCCGGTCATCGTCCAGGGGCCCCAGCCCCAGCCGGACGGCTCAGCCCTCCTTCGCTACGGCCTTCCTGGGTACCAAGAGGCGACGTGTATGGACCACGTGGTCTCAGTCGCGGGCCGCACTGCCTGACAATTGGGGGAGGTTGCACGCCGAGGCGATGGTTCACACGTCCCACGACATGCAGTCGCATGTGCCCATGAAGCGCCAAGTGTCGCGACCTCGAGCTGTCACTGTGCCTCGGGACACTTCAGCAGCCGACCATTTGGAACGGAGAACACGCATGCCATCGATCAAGGACACCCTCAGCTCGCAGACGACCACGCCCTTCGAGCGTCAGCGCGGGAGGTCCGATACCTTCGACTCGCGGGCGACCACGCCTTTTGAGGGGCGACGCGCCCGGCGCAGTGCCACGCTCGAGGTCAACAGCGCCGAGGTCGTGGCCGTCCACCCCGAGCGCCTCGAGGAACCGAGCAGCTCGATCGGATGGCTGATCGTCGTCGCGTGCGTGGGCCTGGTCGGGGCGGTTTTGTGGGCGGCCGGCGTAGGCTTCTAGCGATATCGCTGCCGAGCGCCTGCTACGTCTCCGTGTCAGCGTCGCGGTTTGACGCGGGTCGGCTCATCGGGGTCTTCGCCGCGGATCGCCGTGCGGATGAACAGCAGCGGAATGATCGTCGTGAACATCACGTCGAGCTCGATGCCGCCCGTGATCTCGTAGAGATCGTCGCCCGTGAGATCGCGTCGACCACTCACGAACACGTTGAGGCCGTAGCCGTACCAGTGGTGGTAGTTGTACCCGCGATAGCCCCAGGTGGCGGTCGCGATGGCCACGGGACCATCTGGAGCCCTGCGCCGGGAGGCGTAGCCCAGAAGACCCGTGAGCCCGAAGGGGAAGTCGCCTGGCATCGGCAGCAAGACACCCGCGCCGAGCGCGCCCTCGAGGGTGAGAAAGTCCGCGGTGCGCAGCTCGAGCGCTGGGCCGAAGCGAAAGGCACGCGGCTCGGGCTTTCCGAACATGAGCTCGCTGCGCAGGCCGCTCGTGAACACGACCTCGTCTCCGATCTCGGCCTTGCGCTTGCCGATGCCGATCACGTGTCGCGCGGAAAGCTGGCCATCTGCGCGCGCACCCGCCGGGGGCGAGAGAAACCACGACAGCGCACTGACGAGGAGGATGACGACGAACGACGAGCGAATCACAGCAGGCTTCCTTCTAGCAATCCGGCAGCTCACATCGACAGCCAGACGTAGCCCTTGTCGAGGCTCACGCGCTCGAACTTGCCGGCGCGCTCGAGCGTGAGCTCACTGCCTTGCTGCGCCGCCATCGACAGCGCGCTTTCGGCCCGCTTGGCCCCGAGCTCGTCGATGTTGCGGCCGTCGATGGCCGTGATGCGATCGCCGACGCGAATGCCTGCGCGCGAAGCCGGGGAGTTGGGCAAGACGTCGAGCACGAACAGGGCGTCGCGCCGCAGCTCGTATAGGCCTACCCCCGTGCCCACGTGGGGAAGCGGTGACTCGAGCCGGAGGGTCAGCGTGGCGCCGCCCTCGAGCTTGATGATGGTGTCCGCCCCGATGATGGCGTCGGCGAGGGCGCGCCCCTCGTAGATGCCGATGGGGTCGGACGTGACTCCGTCGCTGTCCCACAGCTCGATCCGCACCTTGACCGTACGATCGAAGGCGAGATTGTTGGGGGGCGATGCATCCCAGCGCGGGTGGGTTTGGTCTTCTACGCTCTCGCTTTCCCACACCTTGCGCCCTGCGATGACGAGGCGCAGGAACGGATCGGGACCCGTGCCGTCTTGATCCCAAGCGAGCCCACTGCGCTGTCGCTGCGGCATCTCCGCGTCGACGAGCACCAAGTGCCACAGATCGCTCGGCGCGTCCTTGGGTTGCGCCATGCCGCCCGGGATGGCGCTCAAGGGTGTCGAACGTCGGGGGTAGGCGCAGCCGGGAGCGAGCAGAGCCAGCACGACGGAGCACGAAAGGGCCACACGAAGCATGCGCGCGAGCCTGCCACAGTCACTGTGGAGGCACAAACCCGGGCGCGTGAGCACCCAGACCTGATCGGAGTTTGATCGGCCGGGTGCCGTCGTCCCGGAGGTGAGGCGAAACTCTGCGCGGGCGGATAGCTCCGAAGTCACGAGGGCGTCCCCATCCGGCTCCCACGCCGGCGTCGACGAGGATCGTGCCGGAGAGCACCCACGCGGCTCAGATTCAAGCACAGATTCAGTCAGTTCTAGACCTGTACTATCCGTGACTTGCGCGATTCGCGGCCTCGCTGCCCGACACCCAGCGCGAAGCAGCGCCGCGGGGTCGGACATGAACGCGGCGAGGTGACGATGGGCACACGAGAAGGTTACGGTGAGGCTCGCCCCATGGAGCGCACGACGCGTGGGCAGCGCCGATGAGGCGCATGGCACGCATGCTGGCCTGTGCACACTCCGTTGCTCTCGCCGTATCGCCGTGGGTCGCGGCCTGCGATACCCTGTCGGCCGAGCCCGGCAAGGGCGAGCTCGACGCTGCGGTCGGGGCTGACGCTGCCGTCGAGACGGATGCTGCCGTCGAGACGGATGCTGCCGTCGAGACGGATGCGGCTGCTGATGCAACCACTGGCAACGAGGATGGCGGCACGGATGGAGATGGCGGTGTGAAGCCACCCGATGGTTTTCCAATCTTTCTCCTGGCAGGCCAGTCGAACATGGTGGGCAGCACCAACTCGGAGCTCTTCAACACGCTCATCAACGAGCTGGAGCAAGGCGCGAGCCCTGGCCTGGAGGCACGCCTTTTGGAGCACCTGCGCTATTGGTACTTGGAGACGAACAATGGCTACGCCAAGTACGGCTACTCCGACGCCATGGCAGCGTTCGAGGCCAAGGAGTTGATCCGCCTGCACGAGGCGGGCCTCGTGAGCTCCAAGTTGAGCGCGGGCCATCCGAAGGTGATGTGCGCCCAGGACGACGCCAAGCCTGCACCCCTAGCGCTGAACTGCGGCAGCCCCTTCGGCCCGGAGCTCATGCTGGGCCAGGTCTTGGGCAAGACTTCCTACGCGCCGACTTCGCTGATCAAGGTCGCCAAAGGCGGAACGACACTCCTCTCGGATTGGCGAAGCCCGCGTTCAGGCGGAACCGTCGGCCCTTGGTACGTCAAGCTTCGAGAGCGCATCGGGCAACTCGAGTCCGATCCGGCGAGTCTTCATCCTGCCTGCGCTTCAGAGCAATGTCGCTGGGCTGCGTTCATCTGGTTCCAAGGGGAGAATGACAGCTTCGATCAGGAGAACGCCGAGGCGTACGCCCAGAACCTGAAGAACCTGATCGCAGACGTGCGCACTGACGTCGGTTCGGAGACCCTGCCCGTCGTCATCGTCAAGATCGGAAAGTGGGCCCAGTCGCTCGAGCACGGGAGCAGCGTGCTCGCCGCGCAAGAGGCCGTGGTTGCCGCGGACTCCCATGCGCGAGGCGTGACCACTGACGATCTGAGCGGCTTCTATCACTACGATCCCGCGGCACAGCTCATCATCGGCGAGCGCGTTGGGCACGCTGTGCAGGAGCTGTTGCCGTAGGTCACCGCGGTGCAGTGGGTCACGGGGACGGTCCACGGACAGGCGCCGAAAGTCAGAAAGGAAGATCCGTCACCGTCTCGTGCGCGTGATGGCGACCAACGTCAGGTCGTCGTCGAGTGGCGCTTCGCCCCTGAGCGACTCCAGCGCCCCGGCGATGCGGTCGCGCAGCTCGATGGCGGTCTCTTCCTCGCGCTCACTGAAGAGCTGACGCAAACGGCGAACGCCGAGTTGCTTGCCCGTCGCAACCGACATCTCGAGCACGCCATCGGAGGTCATCAAAAGCCTCTCGATGTCGTCGACGGGGAAGCTGACGCTGCGCATGATGAGCGCTTCGGAGCCGAGCGGCGTGCCGCCGCACTGCTTCACCGAGATGCCTTGCGTTCGTGTCCACAGGAGAAGCGGCGGTGCGCCTGCGCTGACGTAGCGAGCATTTCCGCGCTTCGGGAGCTCGAGCACGGCCAAGGGAATGCCGTATGCCCCCTGGCCCACCTCACACAGCGTGCGATGCATCTGCTCCACGATCTCTTCTGTGCTCAGGCCATACCGGCTTGCGCGCACGGACCGATAACAGCCACTGACAGCCGCGCCCATCATCGCGGCGCCAACCCCGTGACCTGTGACGTCGAAGACCCAGATGCGCAGCGTCTCGTCGTCGGACACGTCCCACTGCCAGAAGTCGCCGCCTGCATGACCCATGGGGCGAAACATCGCGGCGAGCTCGAAGTGCTCGGTACGCACCTCGGTGGTCGCGGGCAAAAGCAGGCTCTGCACCACGGTCGAGGCCTGAAGATCACGTTCGAGCTCACGGGCCGCGATGGCACGCTGCGCCGACAAGGCACTCTCTTGCGCGACGACGATCTGGTTCGCAATCGCGAGGAGAATCTGAAGATCGGCGTCCGCGAAGGCGCAGCGCGCGAGTCGGCTGTCGAGGTAAATGACCCCCATCAGCTTGTCGCGCAACATCAGCGGCGCGCACATGATGCTGCGCAGGTCGTAGGCGACGACGCTCTCTGAGCCCAGGGCCTTGCCCTGATCGGTGCCCGCGAGCACGATCGGGGTGCGCGTCTCCGCGACGCGCTGTACGAGCGAGCGCGCGATCCCGACATCGATCGGCAGGGCGTGGCCCGACGCGTCGCGACCCACTTCGAAGATGAGCCCCTCGCCTTCTTCCCAGCGAAACAAGACGCCCCGCTCTGCGCCCAACACGCCCACGAGCTTGTCGAGGGCAACCACCGCCTGTTCGCGCGGGTTGACGACCTGGGCGGTGGCAAGGCTCACCTCCATCAGAGCGCGCGCGCCGTGCGCCGCATGCAGGGCGGAGGACGTGTGGGTCATGGGGCCGTGCGTCGCGTAGGTGTCGGCGCTGGTGCGACGGCTCGTGCCCCTCTCCCCGAGGTCGCGCCGCACGCGCTTGATCTTCACTTCCCAGCCGCCACGTTCTGCGATGGCCAGCGCAGCGCGCGCGCAGCGCTCTGCCGGGGCGAAGCGCCGCGTCTCGCGGAACAAGCGCGACAAGAGGCGCAGTGCGTCGAACTCCGCGGCTGGGTGATCGGCCGCGCACGCGAGGCGTTGCGCCTCCCACGCCAACTGTTCGGCCTCTTGGAGGTTGCCCTCTGCCCACGCGCACAGCGCAGCCAGCAGGGTGTAGTGCGGCCGATGGATGGTGTGGCGGGCGATGGGCCGCGCCGCCCGGACGGCCGCCTTGAGCTGCAGCAGACGCGCCGGCCGCTCGTGCTCTTTCGCGTTCTCCCACAGCGCCAAGCGACCCAGGCCGCGATAGATGAAGAAAGCACAGAAGTGCCACGGGACCATGTACGCCGGAGGTGCGAGCGCCTCGGCCCTATCGAGATGCTCCTCGAGACGAGCGTAGTCCTCCGACTCGATGCAGATCACGGCGCTGTACAGCGCGATCGAGAATTGCACCATCGGGGTGTCGACGACCTCCTTCGAGAGCGACGCGGTGCTGACCTGGCAGACGCGCCAGGTTTCCTTGAGATCCCCCAGCAGCAGCTGGGAGGTGACGAGCACCTGACTGAGCGCGTTGCTGCGGCGGTCTTCGGTGCCGAGGCTGCGCTTCGTCATCTCCTGAGCGAAGTCGAGGGCTTCGCGAGCGTAGCCGCGCGTGGCTCGGTTGAGACCGAGCTCGGCGCTGCAGACGACCTGCACGTCGAGCGGCAACAGATGTCGGCACCGAAGCAGCGCGTGCTCGTGGGCTTCGGCAGCTTGGAGAGGTGCCCCGCGTTGGTTGAGACCTACGCCATGCCAGAATCTGAGCTTTGCGTCCGCGATCTTGTCCGCGAGCTCTCCACTCAGCTTATAGGCCTTGGTGTAGAACGCGTCAGCCCAGCGTGACGGAAGCTGAAAGCTGTCGAGCGCCGCACCGAACGCACCCCACGCGTCGATCAACACGCGTGAGCGGCCGCTGAGGTTTCCCGCGTGCAGCTCACGCGAAGCCATGTGGACGAGCATCGGAACGTCGCCCTGTGCGTAGGCGACCTGGCAGCCGGCGAGGATCGCCTTCCAGCGAGCTTCGGCGACGGGCTTGCCCGCGTCGCGTCCGAAACGGAAGCCCGTCCGCTCCATGAACAGCCCATAGGCGAGCCAGAACAGGCCGTTGAGCAGGAGCAGAAGCCGATTCCTGTGCAGCTTCATTCCGAGCAGGTTCCAGGCCGTCTCGAGGTGCGCTTCGACGGCCGGCCCGGCTACGCCCGTCCAGCCATAGATCTCGCAGCAGCGCGAATGCAGCAACGACTTGGCCACGGGCTCTTCACAGCACTCGATCGCCTTCTCGTAGATGCCGATGGCTCCCAAGAGCTCACCCATTTGCACGCGCGCTTCCGCAAGGCCCCGGTACAGCTCGTGGTCGACCGCGACGCCGTACTCGCCGGCGATCTTCTCCGCGTTCTCAAACAGCTCGCGCGCCTCACGATTGGCGAGGCCGAGCTGCGCACGCGCACCGGCGCGTAGGCTGAGCGCGTAGGTGTGCGCCGCCGTGCTCGCGTCGCGCCCCAGGTAGCCGTGCTGTGCCGCGCGCGTCAGCGCGTCGGGGTCGAGCTCGATGCGTGCCTCCTCCGCCGCCGAAATCCTGCGATGCAGCCCAGGCCGTCGCTCGTCCGGCAGCATCAGCAGCAACGCCTCGTGCGCGGCGTCGTGCACGAATCCGTAGGCCTCTCCGGGGAGACGCTCGATCAAGCCCGCACGATGGGTGGCCACCAGCGCGTCGCGCACGCGCGCGTCGTCCTCGATGCACGCCTCGAGCACCTCGACGTGGAAGCGACGCCCGATCAGCGCCGCGACCTGCGCGATCTCGCTGACCGTGTCGGGCAGAGCCTTGGCGCGCCAGACCACCAGCTGCTCCAGATCGTTGGGCAGGGCGAGGCTCTGGAGCTTTTCGGCGTCGAGGGTCCAGCTCCCCCAGCTCGGGGTCAGCGCTTCGGCGTCGACGAGGGCTTTGACGTACTCGTCGATCGCGCGGGGTACGCCCTGGCTGCGCGTGAGAATCTGCTGCGCGATCGCGGGATCGATGCGGTCCGTGTAGAGCCGGTTCTCGATCATCTGGGCGACCGAGGTCTCGTTCAGCGGCAGAAGCTCGAGGGTGGTCGCCACGCGCAGCGACTCACTGGTTTCGTCGGCGAACCGTGAGGCCCAGACGACGAACAGGCCAACGTCACCGAGAGACTCGGTCAGGCGTGCGACGACTCGCCGGGTGGCGCTGTCTGCCCACTGGGCGTCGTCGACCACGATCAACATGGGCATGTAGCGACGGGCGAGGCGCAGCGCGAGCTGAGCGGCGGCCTCACAAAGAACTTCGGGCTCCGTGTTCGGATCCTGGTCGGCAACAACGCCAGGAACGAACGGCGACAGCTCGGGGAACAGCCGCAGTAGGTACGGCGCGTCGTCGGAGGCGAGGCTCGTGAGCTCTGCGGTCAGCGCCTCACGGCTGGTGGAGGTCGCCGCGAGCTGGGTCAAGAGGTGCGACACGCCCTCGCCCAGCGCCGCGAGCGGGCTCTGTTGGTCGCGGATGCAGCGTGCCCACCACACGAGGCCGCCGCTCTGCGCGGCATTGTGCGCGAGTGCCTGGCACAGCCGAGTCTTGCCGTGACCACCAGGCGCCAACAACACGACCGCGCTACCGAGGCCGCCCGCGGCCTGGGCGTGAAAGCGCTCGAGGGTCGAGAGCTCGCGATTTCGCCCGACGAGGCTGCGTCCGCGCGCATACCACGGCGGTGTGCGCAGGACGTCGAGCGCGGCGTCGTCCGGAAGGTTGTTGCGAGCGAGCCTTCGCAGGTCGTGAAGCAGACCGTGCGCGCTCTGGTAGCGGTCGTCTGGATCTTTGGCGATCAGCTTGGCGACGACCCTGGCAAAGCCCACGCTGACGTCGTCCGTCAGGGCCCGGATGTCGGGGGCCACGCGGTTCGCATGCATCTTGAGTAGCGTCGCGACATCGTCGGCCAAGAAGGGCGGTGCGCCCGTGACGCACTCGAACAGCACGATGCCCAGGCTGTACAGGTCAGAGCGCCCGTCGACCGGGCGCTTGAACATGCCGGTCTGCTCGGGCGCGCTGTACGCGAACGTGCCCACGACCTCCCGCATCCCGTCCTCGACCCGCGCCTCGGCCGCGATCGCGAGCCCAAAGTCGATCAGCTTCGGCGGCTGTCCTTCTGGCAGGAGCAGGTTCTCGGGCTTGATGTCCCGGTGCACGATGTCACGCGCGTGCACCACGCACAGCGTCTCGGCGATCGAGATCGCGATCGCGATGACCTGCGATTCCGGCAACGGCCCCTTCGCCAACACGGATGCGAGCGTCGGGCCCTCGACATATTCGAGCACCAAGCAAGGACGGCCTTGCTCCGTCAGGCCGACCTGCAGCGTGCGGACCAGGCCCTTCGACGGAACGCGCGCGAGCGTCGCGGCCTCGCGGAGCAGGCGTCGCCCCGCTTCGTCTGCGCCGATTCCAGTGTCGACTGGATGCGAGACCTTGACCGCGACTTTCAAGTCGCCATGCAGTCCCTCATAGACGACGCTGTGCGCCCCGCGTCCGACTTCTCGCGTCAGCTCGATGCCGGCCACGGAATCCGCGAAGCGCTGCGCACGCGAGGCAATGGCGCTCACTTCAATCTCCCCCCAGCCGCCATGCTAGCCCGAAGAATCCGCGGGGCGCCACAGCGACCGCATCAGAGCACGACGGGAGGTAGCACCGTGCACGCGCCGCGCTCGCATTGGTAACCTGGCCCGCATCCGCCGCAGTCGAGCAACCCGCCGCAGCCGTCACTTGCGGCGCCGCACTGAATCCCCTGGCCGTCACAGGTCTGCTTGTTACAGCCCCCTGAGCCGCTGCCGCACTGGTTGGCTTGGCCCGCGCCGCCGCAGCTTTGGCCTGGAGCCGTGCACACGCCGCAGTCGAGCACACCTCCGCAGCCATCGCCCACCAGGCCGCACTCTGCGCCCGCTTGTTCGCAGGTACGCGCAGTGCACGAGGGACCGCTTCCGCACTGGTTTGCGGCTGCCGCGCCGCAGGTCTGCCCGCTCGGACAGTTGCCGCAGCTCAAGACGCCGCCGCAACCGTCGGAGATGGCTCCACACTTCGCACCCTGTGCCGAGCAGGTGGTGGGCGTGCACGAAGACCCGCAGCGATTCGGCCCCGCGCCACCACACACGCCGCCGTTGGGACAGGTGCCGCACTGGATGGCGCCACCGCAGCCGTCGCTGACCCAACCGCAGTCGAGTCCAGCGCAGGCTTCCTCCTTCGACAGCGCCGCGCACACGGGCTTGCCGCACACGTTGGCCTGTCCGCCACCGCCGCAGCTCAGGGGCGGCAGGCACGTGCCGCACTCGTAGCTGCCACCGCAGCCATCACCCACGAGGCCGCAGTTCTTGTTGGCGCAGGCAACGTCCTCGCTCAGCGCGACGCAGCTGCCGGCGCCGCACTGGTTTGGCCCGCCGCCGCCGCACACGCCGTCCGGGCACGTGCCGCACTGGTAGGTGCCGCCGCAGCCATCGCTCACGAGACCGCAAGAGCCCGCCGGGCATGCCGTTGCAAACGGCTTGGGCACGCAGCTGCTCGCGCCGCACAGCCCCGCGCCGCCGAGGCCGCAGGCCTGGCCGCTGGTGCACGTGCCGCAACCCTCGATGCCCTCGGCATTTCGGGCGATGCCGCCACAACCATCCGCGTGGTTGCCGCAGTTGAAGCCGAGCGAGGCGCACGTTTGTGGCGTGCATTCCTGGGGCCTGCAAGTGTTTCCGTCGCAATAGAAGCCCGAGGCGCAGCCGGCGCAGTCGACGACGCCACCGCACCCGTCCGACACGTAGCCGCAGGCGTCGTTGGCACCGGGACACACCTCGGCCGTGGTCTTCGGCACGCAGGCGGGAGGCTGGGGTGGATCACCTGCCGACACGCAGGTCGAGAGGTCGAACAGCATGAAGGCGAGGATCTTCTCCTGAGCCGACAGCTCGCCGTTGCTGCAGACACTCGGGAAGTACGAGATCTCGTTGCTGGCGTTTGCGACGTGGAAGCCGCTGTAGGCCACGCGCCCGCAGATGTTGCTCTCGGCCGCTGCGTACGGCGTGTTGAAAGACAGCTGTTGCACGCGCCGCGAGGTGCCGGTGCCGCGGTACACCCACTCGTCCGTGGCCGCGCCTACGTTGGGGCCAGCGCGGTCGCGCGGAGCGCTGATGGTGAACTGCGGCGTGGTCGGGTTGTTGAGTACGCCTGCGGTCGTGCCCGCGAGCGCGCCCTGAAAGTCGAGCCAGTCGCGGAAGAGCGGGGCCTTCACGCCGTTGGCACCGGTGCGCGCCGTGGGACCAGAGGGCATCGAGATGAAGCCCGTGGCCGAGTCGGCGCTGCCGGTCGTGCCCCAGGTGGCCGAGCGGGCTAGCTCGGTGCGGTTCTCGATCCACACGTAGCTGAAGTGGCTCGCGAACATGCGGCCGCCCGCGTTGACGTAGTTCTCGATGCGCGTCTCGTCCGCGGCCGCGTGCCGTTGCTCGCTGGCCTCGCAGTCGAACACGACGAGGTCGTAGCCGTTGAGGCGCGCCTGGGTGCCGAACAGGTTCGTGTCGTCGATCTCCCAGGAGCAGCCGGTTAATTTGTCACGGCAGCCGACGTTGTCGTTGCGGGAGCAGTCGCGGGTCCTGCGCCCGTCCCTGTAAGTTCCACTGCAGACGACGCCGTTCGGCATGGCGCCGTTCGCTCGGTACAGGTGCACGCGACCCGTGCCCGTGGGCACGGTGAACTCCGACTCGGCGATGCCCATGTTGCGGAACACGCATTCCATCTCGTCGACGTCGCCCGTCGAGATCGCCACCTTGGGCAGGTGTGTGCCGCCCAGGCCGTCGGTCTTGTGGGCGGGCAGTCGCGTTTGGTCGTGTGTGAGCGCTGCTGAGCTGCACGCGACGGCGACGCCAGCGGGCACCTGGACCACGCGTCGCCACTTGCCAACCTTGATCACCAGCTTGAAGGCGGCGCCCACAGGGATGCGGCCTTCCAACGTGAACTGTCCGCGGTAGTCGGTGACCGCCGCGGCGAGCACGGACTGTCCGTCGGCCACGAGCTTCTCATCCGCGCAGCGCCCGCAGGACAGCGGATCGTTGGCGTTGACGCCCTCGAACACACCGGGCAAGGCGACGTTTGGATCTGCAGGGATGTAGATGAGGGCGTTCGGGACAGGGAGCTGGTTGATGTAGTTGCCGTTGTTCAGGCGGCCCGGCGTACGCACCGTTCCCGTGAGCCGGGTGGGCGAGTTGGCGGCGCAGCTCGTCGGCACAGAGCCGCACAGCGCGCCCGAGCATGTCGGCGTGCCAGCCACGCACGACTGGGCGCCTGTCGTTGCGTTCGAGAGACAAGAGCTCGAGCCATCGCACGAGCCGCCGCAGCCCAGGTTGCTCGGCGAGCAGCCCGGCCAGCAATTGATGACCTGACCGCAGCCGTTCGACGCGAGGCCGCAGCTATGACCGAGCTGGGCGCAGGTCTTGGGCGTGCAGGTCACGGGCGGCGCGCCGCACGCGTTGGGTTGCGTGGCGCCGCAGTATTCGTTGCCGCTGCAGGTCACGCCGCCATTGCTGCCGTTGCAGGTGTACTTGCCGCCGCAGCCGTCGGGCACGTCGCCGCACTTGCTCGCGCAGGCCGCGGCGATGGGCGTGGGCTGGCAGACCGGCACGGCTCCGCACAGGTTGGCCGTCTGAAGGCCGCAGCTCTGGTCGGTGGGACAGCCGCCGCAGTCGACGAGGTTACCGCAGCCGTCGGACACCTTGCCGCAGCTCTTGAACGCGCCGCTGCCCGGACAGGCCTGGCCCGGCATGATCGGCGTGCAGGGGGGCTTGCCGCATTCGTTGCGGACACCGCCACCGCCGCAGCTCTCACCCGCGCCGCCATCGCAGATCACACCACCGTTCGTGCCATCGCAGTTGTATCCACTGCCGCAGCCGTCCGGCATGAAGCCGCACTTGCCTGCGCACACCTCGGAAGCGGGCGTGGGCATGCAGGCGCTGCCACTACCGCACTCGCCGGGTTGGCCGCCACCGCCGCAGGTCTGGTCGCCCTGGCAGCCAAAGCCCGTCATCTCGCAGTCGATCTGCTCGCCGCAGCCGTCGTCGACGATGCCGCAGGTGCCGTCGCAGGCGTTCGCTGGCAGCTCGGGCGTGCAGCTTGGAGGCGGGAGCGCGACGCATGTGTATCGAGTGTCGCTGGCGGGCTGCTCGTCGCAGCGCTGGTTTACGTCGCAGCTCACGCCGCCGTTCGCGGCGCTGCAGACGTAGACGTCGTCGCAGCCGTCGCTGACCACGCCGCACTTGTCCTCACATGCCACGCTCGCCGCGATGGGCGTGCAGGCTGTGACGGTGTCCACGCAGGCAGAAGCCTGACAGTACTGGTTTGCACCGCAGCTCACGCCTCCGTTGGCCGAGGTGCAGTCGATCACGCCGCTGCAGCCGTTCTCTACCGCGCCGCACTTGCCAGGGCAGACCTCTGCCGCGGTCTTGGGCGTGCACGAGACGGCCTCGGGGTAGTCGCACTTGTCGGGGCGCTGCACACCGCAGGCTTGGCCCTCGGGGCACTGCACGGGGCACGTGAGGTGGCCACCGCAGCCGTCGCTGACGAGCTCGCCGCAGTCGTCTGGGGCGCACGCAGTCTTGCAGGACGTCGAGCCGTCGCCCACGGCGCCGTCGGCCGGCATGCCGCCGTCAGGGTCCGGGCCGTCTGGTCCGTCTCCATCTCCCCCGCCGCCATCGCCGAAGCTCCCGCCTCCGCCTCCCCCGTCGAGCGGAGAGTCGTCGCCTCCCCCGGCCTCAGAGCCTTTTTGCGCGCTACACGCGGTGAGTGTCAGGGCGACGCACAAACGGATGATGATCGAGAGGGGGAGTCGCGCCACGGAGACCTCCTGCATGAGTCGCGGGTCGCTCCGCGAGCATATAGGGGGGCGTTTTTTGTCGATGCTCAATCAACCGCGTTGGTGGTGAGCCGAACACGAACTCGTGTGCGCTGCGCTCACGCCTGTCTTTGCGTGCAACGAGCGACTCGCGTCGCTGCTGGCCGCTCCGCGGTTGCGCACCTCAACGTACCCTCGGTTCCTCGACTCCGCGCTGCTCTGCGGTGCACACTACGGCCCATGCGTCGCGCCAAAATCGTATGCACCCTCGGGCCCGCCTCGAGCACCGTCGATCAGATCGGGGCTCTGGTGCAGGCCGGGATGGACTGCGCACGGCTCAACTTCAGTCACGGCGAGCATGCTGCACATGCCGCCGTGGCGCTGGCCGTGCGCGAGGTGGCCGCGCGCGCGGGACGGCCCTTGGCCATCTTGGCCGACCTGTCGGGGCCGAAGATGCGCGTCGGTCGCTTTGCAGAGGGCCCCAGTGAGCTCGTGCCGGGCAGGCCCTTCGTGCTCACCGCACAGGACGTGCCCGGCGATGCGTCGCGGGTCTCCGTGACGTACAAGCCCTTGCCGCGCGACGTGAAGAAGGGCGATGTGATCCTGCTCGACGACGGCCTGTTGACGCTGGTGGTCGAGCGGGTCGACGGCGACGACGTTCACACGGTGGTGGAGGTCGGCGGGACGCTCTCGAACAACAAGGGGCTCAACCTTCCGGGTGCCCACCTGAGCGCCCCTGCTCTCACCGAGAAAGACAAGCGCGATCTCGCCTTCGCCGTGACGCTCGGCGTCGACTACGTCGCGCTCTCGTTCGTGCGCAGGCCCGAGGATGTCACCGAGGCCAAGGCGCTCGCGCCGGGCGTACCCGTGATCGCCAAGCTCGAAAAGCCCGAGGCGATCGAGAACCTCGAGGCGATCCTCGACGTGGCCGACGGCGCCATGGTTGCGCGCGGAGACCTGGGCGTCGAGCTCGGCGCCGAGCGCGTGCCGCTCGTGCAAAAGCGCATCATTCGGGAGGTCAACTGGCGTGGAAAGCTGGTGATCACGGCGACGCAAATGCTCGACTCGATGATCCGCAATCCGCGCCCCACGCGCGCTGAAGCGGCCGACGTGGCCAACGCAGTGCTCGATGGCACAGATGCGCTGATGTTGAGCGGGGAGACGGCCTCCGGGGCCTACCCGGTCGAGGCCGTGCGCATGATGGACGCCATCGTGCGCGACGTCGAAACCGCGCACCAGGCCGACCTGAGCGTCGGCATCGCCAATCCGAAGCTCACCGATCAGTGGGAGTTTGCGAACGCGGGGGCGCAGGCCGCGGCGCACCTGTCGTTCACGCTGCCGCTCAAGGCCATCGTCACGCTGACGCGTGATGGGCGCACCGCGACGCTGCTCTCCGAATATCGACCGAAGTGTCCGATCATCGCCATTACGCCCAACGTGAGCGCAGCGAACCGCTCGGCGCTGTTGTGGGGGGTCATCCCACGTCTCGGCGTGCCGGCCGAAGACCTGGAAGAAACCCTGCGCATCGCCACGGCGGTGGTGTCTCGTGAAGGCCTGTGCAAGAAAGGAGATGCCTTCGCACTCGTCGTCGGCTGGCCTGCCTCCTCGGGAACGAATACGGTCAAGCTCCACAGGCTGTAGCTTTCCTCATGTCCGACAAAGCCCCCGCCAAGATCGGCCGCTATCCGGTCACACGCGTGCTCGGCCGCGGTGCCATGGGCTGCGTGTACCTCGCGCGCGATATCGAGCTCGATCGCGACGTGGCGATCAAGACCGTGCGCCAGGTGATGGGCACCCCCGAGGAGCAGGAGTCGTTCCTCGTGCGCTTTCGCAACGAAGCGCGCGCCGTGGGTCGCCTCAAGCATCCGTCGATCGTCGCCATCTACGACGTGGGTAAGGATCGCGAGGCCGGGCCCTACTTGGTGTTCGAGTACATCGAGGGGGCGACACTCAAAGAGGTGCTGCGCAACAAGGGCCCCTTGCCCCCCACGCAGCTCATCGAGCTCGCCGAGCAGGTGGGAGACGCGCTGTCGGTGGCCCATCGTGAGGGCATCATCCACCGCGACATCAAGCCCGAGAACCTGATCATCGGCAACGATGGCCTGACGCGGCTGCTCGACTTCGGCATCGCGCGCGTGCCTGATGCGGCCCTCACCGGTGAAGGCCAGTTTCTGGGCACACCATGCTACGGCGCACCGGAGACCTTGCGCGGTGGTGGCGACTATGGGCCCAAGAGCGATCAGTTCTCGCTCGCGGCCGTGCTCTACGAAGCGGCGACCGGAACGCGCGCCTTTCCGGGCAAGGAAGCGGTCGCCGTGGCGCACAGCGTGGTGCACGACGAGCCTGAGCTGCCGAGCGTGGCTGCGGTGGCCGGTGCAGACGTGCCGCAGGCGCTCGATGACGTGCTCATGCGCGGACTGTCGAAGCGTCCCGAGC
>CAYNOM010000068.1:0-15885 GCA_964398415.1 uncultured Polyangiales bacterium
CGATGCCGTGCCGTGACCTAGCGCCATGCCGACGAGTCCGAGCAACAGGGGGGCCAGGAGCATCGACGCTGGGAGGCTGAAGATGGCGCCTTGGGACCGAAAGAACATGAACGCCGTGAGCAAGACGATCACGACGGCGCCCGCGATACTTCCGATGCGCTCGAGCTTTCGCGCCCAGGCCGGTCGATGGCGCCGCACCAGCGCTCCCGCGCTCACGGGAATCAGCGTGGCCAAAAGGGCTTGAACGACGCCTGCGTAAGGAATCGTGAGCTCGGTGCTCGTGAAGGGCGTGGCGTACATGAAGAGCAGAAGCGGAAGGGTGACGACCGCGCACAGCGTAGAGAGCGTGGTCATGCAGATGCTCAAGGCCACGTCACCGCGCGCGAAGTAGGTGAGCATGTTGCTGGTCGTGCCGCCCGGGCACGAGGCGACCACCACGAGACCTATCGCGGCCTCGGGGCTCAGGCCCAGCGTGCGCGCGAGGGCGAAGCCTGTGAGCGGCATCCACACGACCTGAGAGGCGAAGCCTGTCCACACCGGGCGCGGATTTCGCAGAAGCTCACGCAAGCTCGAGAGGGTGAGCGTGGCGCCCATGCCCAGCATGAGCACGAGCAGGAGCACGGCGACGAGTGCGGTTTCGACGGGTCCAAGCATGGTTGGGTCTCGTGGCAGAAGGAAAGACGTGGCGTCACTCGGAGGCGGCGCGCCGCCCTCTTGCGTTCTGATTGGCGGGACTTCGCGAAGGCGACGTATTCGAGAGCCGCACGGGCGCGATGGCGCGCACGATGGTGGCCATGCGCTCGGCCAGGGTCACGAGCTGCGCGGTGGCCTGCTCGGTCTGCTTGAGGCCCGAGGCCGTGTTGTTCGTGGCGGTGCTGATGGAGACGAGCGCCTGGGCCACCTGATCGATGCCCGCGCTCTGCTGGCGTGCGCTGTTCGCGATCAGTCGCGCCGAAGAGGACGACTCTTCCATCGATTGAGCGAGCTCTTGAATGCGCTCGCCGGAGAGCTCCGCCAAGGACATCCCGGACTCGCTCTTCTTCGTGCCCTCTTCGGCAGCGACCACCGCGGCATTCGTGCCGCTCTGGATCTCGCCGAGGATCTCGCGCACCTGGCCCGTGGCTTCCTTCGACTGCTCGGCAAGGCTGCGAATCTCGCTCGCCACGACTCCGAAGCCCTTTCCGTGCTCGCCCGCGCGCGCCGCCTCGATGGCAGCGTTGAGTGCGAGTAGCTTCGACTGGGCCGAGATCTCGTTCACGGTCGAGATGATACTGCCAATCTGTGAGGTCTGATCATTGAGCTGCAGAATGCGCTCTGCGATCTCGCCTACCTGTTCCCGAATGGCGCGCATGCTCTCGATGGCGCGCTGGGCGCTCTCGCGACCACTGAAAGAGATCTGAAAGGCACCCTCAGCTTTGGAGATGACGGACTCGGCGTTGCGTAATGCCTCACTCGACGTCTCGCGCAGCTCGCTGAGCGTGGCCGTCACCTGGCCGATGGCGCTCGCGAGCTCTTGTGCCGACGCGCTCTGATCCGCCGTGGTCGCGCGCAGCGCCGCGGAGACCTCCGTCAGCTCGGACGCGAAGTCGCGCAGGGAGGAGGCAAACGCGTCCCGATCCTGGAGACGCTCCATGCTCGAGGACACGGCCGAGGCCACGCTGCGCAGGGCCTGCAGACGCGCTTCGGACAGGTTGAGCTGTCGCCGCGACCAAACCTCGATCACGGCCACCACGTCGTCGCCCGCCTGCAGGGGCAGGCACACCGCGGAGCGCATGCCCGCCGCCCAGGCCACCTCTGCCCGTGCGTCGCGCTGAAACGCAGCGAGGTTCTCGGCGACCACGAGATCACGCTTCTCCCAAGCCTCGCCGGACAGGCCCACCGTTCGGATCACGCGCGCGTGCTGGGTGGCCGTGTGCAGGGGCCCCTCGCTCAGGCCCGACGTCACCGCCAGCTCGAGCGTGGTGTCTGAGCCCTCGCGCACGAAGCAGGCCCCGTAGTCCCAGTCGAAGGCCTCGCGCACCGCGTCCACGGCCATGCGCGCCGCCTCCGCAGCCGACCCGGCCAGGGTGAGGCGCCTGAGCACCTGATTCACGGCCTCCGCGCTCGTGGCGAGATCGCGCATCTCGCGCACCTGATCCATGCGCTCGAAGCTGGAAGAGACCAGGATCGCGACGTTGCGCAGCACGTCGCGGCGGGACTCGGAGACCTCGAGCTCGCGACGCGACATGAAGTGCATGGCGCCGACGAGCCGCTGTCCGATCATGACGGGAAAGGCCATTTCGGTCGCGATGCCCGCACGCGCGCAGGCGCGGGTGGCGTCGTCTTGGCTGCCGCGACTGCGCGCGTCGGTCACGGTCACATCGCCGCGCTTGAGCGAGCGTCCCAGGACGCCCTCGCCGTGCTTCGGGTGCGCGCGTCGCAACGCATCGCGCAGCTCGTCCGCGCCTTCGCCGGAGAACTGCTGCAACGTGAGGCTCGAGGTGGCCTCGTCCAGGGTCCAGTAGGTGCCGAGCTCCCACGAGAACGACGCGCGCACAGCGTCGAGCACGCGCTCTGCCGCATCCTGGGGGGCCGTGGCCTGTGCCAGCACAAACAGCGCAGAGCTCGTGGCCTGCACGTTTTCCGCGACCTCGTGGGCAAAGGCATCGAACTCGAAGTCACGCTGCCGCGCATCGGAAGCCAGCTGATCGGAGCGCACCACTGCGCCGAGATCGGAGGCCGCTTGCCAAGTCGCGCTGAGCTGTGCGGCGGACGAGGTGGCTTCACGCACGCGCCTTGCGCCCCGCTCGATGGCATCGATCGCCATGGATGCGGCCATGCCAGGTGGCAGTCCCCGCAGGCGTGCCACGCGCTCGGCCTCGGCGAGCACGGGGCTGCGCTCTGAAAGTGATTGGTCCGCCAAGAGTGCCTCGATGTAACGCTCGACGAGCTGCAGGAGCTGTCCGCGCTGCTCGATCGCGAGACGCGAGAGGGACTCCACGTTCGCCAACTCGACGAGTGCCCCGCGAACAGCCTCGGGCAGGGAAGGCGCGGCCTTTTGACTGGCCTCGCGCTTTTTCTTCGGCTTCTTCTCGGCGCTTGGGGTCGGCTTGATGGATTCGGTCATGGTGTGGTCTCGCTACGGGAGGTCTTCGTGCCCTGGCGCGGGGAGTGCGTGATGGCGAGCTGCCTCAAGAGTCCAGCGATCTCGTCGGGCGTCATCACGTGACGCACGGCGCGTGCGGCCCGCGCGCTCTCCGGCATGCTGGCCACCACGCATGAGTCGCGGTGCTGGCCCACGGTCAGCGCGCCGCGCTCGTAGAGCGTGCGCAGCCCCACCGAGCCATCGCGGCCCATGCCGGTCAGAATGATGCCCAGCGCGCTCGCGCCTAGCACACGCGCTGCGCTGTCGAACATGGCGTCTACGGAGGTGATCGGGCGTCCGCGCTCGATGGGCGAGAGCTCGATGCCGGCGATGCGCAGCGAGAGGTTCTGGTCTGCGGGTGCGAGCAGCACGACACCGGGTGCGGGCACCTCGGCCTGCTTGGCGACGCGCACCATGTGGCCCGTGTTCGAGAGCCACTGGGCCAGGCTGTTGTCGAAGCCCTCGAGCGTGTGCTGCGTGATGAGCATCGGAAGCGGAAAGGGCGCCGGCAATGCGGAGAGCGTGCGGTAGAGCAGCTCGGGGCCGCCTGTCGACGCGCCGATCAGCACCATGCGAATGCGCTCGAGGTCGGTCTGGTCGATGGCGCTCGGATGTGCGGGGCTCAAGCTCGGTCTGCGTCCCGTACCCGTCGCGTGTCTTCGTCGCACCACGACGGCCGTCGACATCAGGCGCACCGTGCGCAGAAGATCGTTGCGAAAGGCCTCGCGCACCTGGGCTCCGAGGCCCTGGGGCTTTCCGAGCACGTCGACGGCGCCTGCGCGCAGCGACTCGAAGGTGATGTCGCGCTCGCGTGAGCTGAGGTGGCCGCTCAGCACGACGATCGGGCAGGGCGCGTCCGCCATGATCTGCTCGATGGCCCAGATGCCGTCGAAGTCCGGCAGCTTCATGTCCATGAGGACCACATCCGGGCGGTGATCGCGCGCCATGCGCACCCCATCGCGCGCGGTGCCCGCCACGGGCAGCACCTGCATGTCGGGCTCTGCGCCGAGGATCGCGGTGACGTAGGCCGCGACCGTGGCCGAATCCTCCACCACCAGCACCTTCATGCGCTGCCTCCCGCTGCACGCGGCCCATGCACCAGGGTGTCGACACGGTGCAGGAAGGCGGCTTGCTCGAAGGAGCCCTTGACCACGTAGGCGTCTGCGCCCGCGGTGAGCGCGCGCGATTTCTCTTCGTCGTCGTCGACCGAGGTCACCATGATGATGGGCACGTAGGGCCCCTCGAGCGTGCGGACGTTGCGACACAGATCGATGCCGTCCATGCGCGGCATCTGCAGATCGGTGACGATGAGCTGGTAGTCGGAGTCGCTGGCCAGAAGATCGAGGGCCGCGCGCCCATCCTCGGCCACCGTCACCCGGTAGCCCGCGGCGGCCAGGATGTTGCGAAGCATGGTGCGCATCGTGATCGAGTCGTCGACGACCAGCGCGCGTAGGCTCTGTGTCTCGACCACGGAGCGCGGTGCTGCGAGCGGGCTGTGCAGGGTTCCGCGTGGTGTGCGCGCGGCCCGGGCGAACAGCTGGGGTGTGCTCAACACCGGAATGACGCTGTGGTTCGGTTGCACCGCGCCTCCAATGAACAGCTCAGCCCCACGAAAGGCGCGGCCGAAGGGTCGTACGACGAGTGCATGCTCTCCTGGGATCTCGCTCACTGCGAGCGCAAGCCTCTTGCGCCCATGCACCAACACCACCACGGGGATGCGCTCTTGGGGAGGCTCGGGGTCTTCGATGCCGAGCAGGTCTGCGAGCGCCATGACGGGCACCAGCTCGTCGCCCACGCGCACGGTGGAGATCCCCTGGACGACCTCGATGTCGGAGGGGTGGGGGCGTATGACGCGCTCCACGGCGTTCAGCATCACGCCGAAGCGTTGGCTCGCTACCGCGAGCACGAGGCCCATGGTCGTCGACGCCGTGATCGGCACCTGAATGTCGAACACGCTGCCGCGGCCAGCTTCGCTCTGCAGTGAGAGGGTGCCGTCGAGACTGCGCACGATGCTCGCGACCACGTCGAGCCCTACACCGCGTCCCGCGAGATCATCGACGCTGTCGCGCGTGGAGAGCCCGGGATGCGTCAACAGATCGAGCAGGTCGCCCTGATCTTCGAGCCCCAGGTCGCGCGCTTTGCGTCGCGCGCCTTCGGCGTCGATGCCGCGCCCATCGTCGGTGATGCGAATCAGCGCGTATGCGCCCTGTGCCGCGGCCTCGAGGGACAGCTGCCCTTCGGCCGGCTTGCCCTGGGCCTTGCGCTCGTGGGGGGCTTCGACACCGTGGACCACCGCGTTGCGCACGAGATGCAGCAAGCACTCATGCAAGCGCGACAGCACACTGCGGTCGACCTCGGCGCCGTCTGCATGCACGGTGAAGCGCACGAGCTTCTTCTCCTTGCGCGCCGCGTCACGCGCGGAGCGCGCAAATCCCTCGAGGAATGGTGCGAGTGGCATGAGCCGAAGGTCGGTGATCGACTCCTCCACCGCCTGACTCACGACGCCCGATTGGGCCTGGAGCACCCGCGCATCTCTGCACACGGTCTGCAGGCCGTCGTGGAAGTGACTCCAGCCCTGAAGGAGCGACTGCGTGTTGATGCGCAGGCGGCGGAAGGTCTCGGGGGAGAGCTCTGCGCGCAGCTCCATCAGCATGCGATTGAACTCGCGCTGACGCGTCATCGCCAGGGACGCTGCGCCACGCAGCGAGACGAGGCGGTCGACCAGTTGATCTTGCTGCAAGCGCGAGAGCATGAGCTCGCCGAGCTGGGCCTGAAGTTGATCGACGCGCTCTGGCGGAATGCGCAGCCACTCGGCAAAAGACGGCTGCTGGGGCCGGGCAGCGGCAAAAGCCTCGGGAGCGGCTGGACGGCCGGCGCTGGGAGCGGGCCTCGCCACGTTCGTGTTCTCCGCCACCGAGACCTTGCCCGCGTCCTGCATCGACGCGGAGGGGCTCTCTGGCGCGGCCCTCGCGGGTGTCTGAGGGGTGAGCAGCCCGTCCATCGCTTCGAGGTCTGAAAACAGCGGATCGTAGGCGCGCGCGTCGCAGTGTTCGCCGAGCTCGGCGACTCGGTCTTCGAGTGCGTGGGCTCCGCGGTGGAGCTCTTCGTGGCCGACGGCCGCCGCCGCGCCCTTGAGCGTGTGCAAATGGCGCGACAGCTCGATCATCGCCTTGCGTCGGGCTTCTCCTTGCGACCCTTGGGCTCGATTCATCTCCGCGAGGGCGCGCCGCAAGAGCTCGAGCGCTTCCTCGCGAAAGATGGCGAGCACTTCTTCGGTGAGGTCTGAAGCCATGGTGTCCCCGGTTCAGAAGGCGGATGCGAGTTGAGGAGAACAGATGAGCTTGGGTACGTCGATCAGCAGCGAGCCGTCACGCATCAAGCCGACGAAGACCTCGCCGTTTTCACCGAGGGTGAGCGGCACGGGACCCACGTCTTTCGCTTCGACGTCGGCCACGTCGAGCACCTCGTCCGCGAGCAGGCCCACGCGCTCGTCTTCGTGCTCGATCACGAGCACCCATGCGGCGGCGAGCTGCGGCGTGGGCGGCCCGAGCAGAGCGGCCACGTCGACGAGGCTCAGAAGCTCCCCGCGATAGTGCAAAATGCCGTGAAATGGCGGCCGCGCGAACGGGATCGGGCACACGAGGTGCAAGGGGCGCACCTCGCGCAGGCAGGTGAGAGACAGCGCGCACCGATGCCCGCTGCTCGTGAAAGTGACGGCCGTGGTGAGCACGCGTCGCGGCCCCTCGGCGACCTGGGCGTAGCGTCGGGCGCGATCCTCGAGTACGTTTTTTTCGAGCCCCAAAGGGACGCGTTCAGCGTGCGATCGCACCGATGAGCCTCCTGAGTTGGCCGACGGTGAGTCCCTCGCCGTAGCCCACGACCTTGTTGTTCTCGAGCTCCCCGCGCAGCGCCTGCGCCGCGATGCGGCGGTGCACGCCCGCGCGCTTCAGCTCTCCGTTGCGCACGAAGGCTACGCTCAGGAAGTAGTTGGGTGCGGCGGCATCGGGCACGAGAAAACATGCTCGGCGTGCGGCCTCGAGCATCAGCTTGACGTCGCCTGCGTCCTCGGCCGCGAGGGCGGTGAGCACGTGAAGCGAGGGGTCCAGGGGCGAGCCGTGCCGCAGCTCTGCGAGGGTCGTGAGGGCTCGCTCGCTGCGGCGCTGGTTGACGAGCGTGCGGATGCCTTCGAGGGACAGCGGCACGTGTGCGGCGGGCTCGATCAACTGGCGTGGCAGTGGGGCTCGCGGGACGAGGCTCTTCTTCTCGCGCGCGATGCCGTCGAGCGTGCGCCGATAGACGTGCACGCCATCGTGGACCTCGAGGGTGAGCCCACAGTCGGCAGGCGGTCTGGGGTCGTAGAGTCCCAGAAACAGCGTGCCGCCGGGTCTGAGTGACAGCGCGATGCGGCGGATCACCGCGGCCGCGGCCTCGGGGCGGAAGTACAGGAGCACGTTGCGGCAGAACACGACGTCGAGATCGGTCGGGTAGGGATCCGTGTGCAGGTTGCCAACTACGAAGCTGACGAGACGAGACACGTGGTCGGCCACGCGCACCCCGCATGGATGCGGCAACAGCCAGCCCGTGGCGTCCTGGGCCTCCACGCCACGCAACGACCAGGGACGATACTCTCCGAGGCGCGCGCGCTCGATCGCATCCGCGTTCAGATCCCACGCGAGCACGCGGGCCGACGAGTGCCCGAAGGCGAGCGCGGTGGCCGCGAGGCTGTAGGCTTCCTCGCCCGATGCACAGCCTGCGCTCCACATGGATAGGGGCGCCCCGCGGCGCTGCTCCGCGAGAATCGGAAAGAGGCGCCGCAAGGTCTGGAAGTGCTCAGGGTGGCGCAGGAAGGTGGTCTCTCCGATGGCGAAGGTGGAGATGAGCTGGGCGCGCGTCTCCTCGCTCCTCCAGTCGCTCGTGCTCGGAAAGCGCGCGAGAAAGTGCTCGGCCAGGGCGGATGTATAGCGCCCGAGATCGAGGCCCATGGCCGAAAGCTCGCGCCCGAGCTCCCACATGCGTGGCTCAAGCCGCATGCAGCGCCTCCTCGAGCTCGAACACGGTCACGGCGATGCCTGAGAGGTTGACCGTGCGCAGCTCGCGTCCGGTGCCCGAGCCATGTCGCGTCACACATTTCGGGTCGACCTCGACGACGTCGATGACGTCATCGACCAGCACGCCCACACGCGAGGCCGCATGGGAGAGCACCACGATCAGTTGGGCCGTCGACATCTCCCTACCGTGCTCCTCGTCGACGCGAAATACGGGCAGGATCTCGCCTCGAATGTTGGCCACGCCCAAGCACTTGCCGCCGCTGCCTTGAGGCACGTGTAGACGCATCGCAGGCAAGATCTCCTGCACTAGGTGCAAATCGATGAGTCGTCGCACATCCGCGATGCGAGCGAGCACGTAGAGCTGAGTCGAGGCTTCGGTCATGCCACCTTCTCAGAACAGAATCTCGTCGGACAGCAGCTCGTCCATGCGCACGACGAGTGCCTCGACACCTTGAGACTTGCAGACGTAGCCATCTGCCCCCGCGTGGATCGCGCGCTGAGACAGCTCTGCCTCGGGCATGCTCGAGTAAAGAAGCACGGGGACGAGGCGCTTCATGTGTGCCTTGATGCGTCGGCACAGCTCGTCGCCCTCCACATCGGGCATGTGCACGTCGGTGACCACGATCTCGGGATCGAACTCGAGCAGGATGCGCGCCGTCTCCTCGAGGCTCTTCGCCGTGCGCACCGGGTAGCCGCGGCAACCGAGCTGAGCCGTGAGCGCGGCGCGCACCGTGGCGCTGTCGTCGACGAGCAGCAGGCGGCGACCCGCCGAGGGCGAGAGCGGATGGGGCGTTTGCGGAGGAATCGACGGAGCCAATGGAGGCATGTTGGCATCGACCACGATGGACAAAAGCTCGTCCTGGCGTGCGCGCATGCCGTCGATGGCCTCGGGATCGAGACCGTCGTCGATGCCGGCGTTCACACAGGCCAGAAGGCCCTGAAACCACGAATCGAAGTCGCCCCAGAAGGCTGCCTTGCAGTTGCCCGTGGACTTCAGCATCGCCTCGCACAAGGGGCCAATTACCCGCACGAGCGCATGCAAGCCGAGCACGCTCGCCACGCCTTTCAGCGAGTGCAGCTCGAGCGCGCAGGTGCGCATCGCGACGTCACTCTCGAGCTCGCCCGCTTGCTGTGCCAGCACCACGTCGTGCACGAGGCCGCCGTGGGTGTCGCAGTCGCGTCTGAGGCGTTCGCGCACGCCCTCATCGATCAGCCAAGAAGCGCTCACGCACCCTCCAAGGCGGTGGCGAGCTGGGCGAGCAGCGCATCGACGCCGTCCGCTTTGCACACTGCGCCATCCGCACCGGCAGCCTCGGCTCGGGCTCGCAGCTCCCCGATGGGCAAGCTCGAATACAGATAGATGGGCGCCGCGATACCCCACTGCTCGCGGAAGTAGCCGACCACATCGTCTCCGAACACCTGCTCCATGTTCACGTCCACGACCACGGCGTCGGCGACGGCCACCTGATCGGGGTCGAGGAGCGAGGGATCGGTGGCGGTCAGCACCATGTAGCCTGCGCGCTCGAGGGCGAGCTTCGTGGTGGCGAGCACGGTGCGGCTGTCGTCGATCACCACCACGCGCGGCTTGCGCTGTCCGTCCGCGTCCGAGTCGGTCAGTGACATGACGCCTCCTTGCTCAGCAGCGCACGCAGCGTGTCGAGGAGCTGCGTGAGTAGGATCGGCTTATCCATGTACAAGGTCGCCCCTGCTTCGAGCGCTTCGCGGCGAATCTCTGCCCCGCCCACGCTGATCATCAGCACCGGCGTCGCCTCGAGGCCTTGCGTCTTTCGGATCTTGCGAATCAAGGCGCAGCCCGTGATGCCGGGCAGATAGTGGTCGACGATCACCATGTCGGGGCTCTTGCTCTCCAGCAGGCGCAGGGCCTCGTGGCCGGTGCGTGCGATCATCACCTCGTGCTCGCGGCAGTCTTCGAGCTCGCTGCGAAACTTCATCACGGCGTGTCGGAACAGCTCGCTGACGAAGGCGTTGTCCTCCACGAGCAGCACACGAAACGACTTCCGGGTCTTGGTTCGAGGCTCCTTCTTCGTGTTCTCGAGCTGGGTCACGAGCGAGAGCAAGCGGCTTCGGTGCTGCTCGTCGCCTCCGATGAACTCGACCCCGACGCCCACCTGGTCGACGGGCACACCCTGGCCGGGCTTTCGCACCCAACGCACCACGGCCTCGACTTCCGTGGGCTCGAGGAGGCCAGGAAAGGAGAGGTTGAGGGCGATCTGCGAGCCCACGGGCAACTCGAGCTCCGTGCGAATGAAGATGCCTCCGACTCCGAGGTCGGTGACGTAGTCGGCTGCGAAGTCGTCGCGGTTCTTGTAGTCGACGCGCAGGAGCACGTGCGCGCGAGGTGCGCGACGGCGTTCGTGACCGGATTGCACCACCGAGCCCTCGGTGTGCCCGGGGCTCGCCTTGTGCTGTGAGTCGTTCACGTTCATCCCCCATTTGCGACGCGCACGCGCCGCTTCCCACCACAGGCTATCCGGATCGCGGCGCGATCATGAAGAGTGTGCGTGGTTACGCCGCGAGGTTTATGCGCAGTGCTCGGGTGCTCGCGGTGAAAGACGTACAGCGTCGACCGTAAGGTGTTTTAGGCGCGTGCGGCATCGCGTAAGGGTAGGGCCGAGGGGTCACGCGCGTCCTCAAAATGGGGCTACGGTTCCCGGTGTGGGGCGAGGTTCGCGGCCAAAAACCCTTAAGGGTGGGTGCGTGTGTTGCACGCCCGCGGAGCAGGAGCAGCTCACCAATTGGTGAGTTTTATTCACTCTCTGGCTAATGAGCGTGCTAAGTAGTTTTGGTGTGAGGAGGTTTCCCTGCATGCCGAACAGCGTCTCTTCCGAGCTGCCTTTGCACGCGATTCCACCGCTCTCTGCGCTCTCGTACACGCAGCGCTTCTCCCAGAGTTACCTCGACGAGCTGCGTCGACGGGGCGACCCCTTGGCCGACGAGGTGGTGGGGCGGCTCGCCGCGGAGGCGCCGTTGACACGCTACACAGACCTGCTCGGCGAGGTGCGGACGCGCGCGGCGAAGGAGGGCTCCGTATACCGAGAGCTGCTCGAGGCGGGCAACGCGGTGCCTGCATGGGCGGACTTTCGACGCATGCGCGAGGGGCAGCGCGTGATCGCGGCGTTCCCGATGCACATGGGCTTGTCGTTGTTCAGCGGTAGCCTCGTCGGCGGCGCGGTGTTTCAGAAGATGGCGCTCGTCACGGCCATGACGGGCATGCTCAGTGGGGACTCGACTCGAAGGCTCGATGAGACCGCGGCCATGGTGCTGCGCATGTCGTTCCCCGGCACGATAGAGCCCGGCGGCGAGGCCCACGAGCTCTGGATGCGCGTGCGGCTCTTGCACGGCGCCGTGCGTCGCCATCTGCGCGACACAGGGCGCTTCACGCATCCGACGGAAGTCCCCGTCAATCAGCAAGATCTGGCCGTGACGCTCGCGTTGTTCGGCTACGTCAACGTGCGCAGCCTGGCGATGATGGGGATCTACCTCAACGCGCGCGAGCGCGACTCGTACATGCTCCTCTTTCGCTATGCGGGCCACGTGCTCGGCATCGACGACGACATCCTGCCGCACAGCCTGGAGGAGCAGCGCGAGTTCTTCTTCGCGAGCCTCAAGCACCAAGCGCGTCCCGAGAAGCTCACGCCCCAGATGCGCTGCGTGATGGACAACCTGGCGCGCGAGGCCACGGCTGCAAAGAAGCTCGTGCCCTACAGCACGGCCCAGCAGTTTCTCTACCAAGCCTGCCGCTTTCTGTCCGGCAACGAATACGTGACCGGCATGCAGATCGAGGACGCGGGCGACGACTACTGGGGCATCCGGCTACTCAAAGGGCTCGGCCGTGCCCACCACGTGACGTGGCGCTATCTGCCCTACGGCAAGCGGCTACTCTGCCGTGCAGGCCATCGAAACTTCGAGCGCAGCCTGTCGCGCATGCATGCGCGCAAGGACGCCGTGGGCGAGTACCGGGTGCGCACGGCCGAGCACAGCGCTCATCGCGCGGAGCAGCCGGCTTGACGTTACGCGGACGCACGCCGCCCCTCCGGATATCTTTGGAGCACATCACGAGTTCATGAGGAGTCGACTCCACGCCTTCCATGTCTCACCGCTGTGCTAGGTTGTCGGCCGTGAAGCGCACCGACACGCGGCTTCGACGCGGACTTCCCCTCCTGCTCGGCAGTGCCCGCTCCAATCGCACGGCTCCCGCGCGCGCAGAGGTGGGCTGGCTCAACCCCTGGACGCTCTACACCACCTGGCGGGGCAAGGGTGAGGGCGCCGTGGTGACCCAGGCGCACGAAGAGATGAGGCGCATGTTGGTGGGCCGCGAGGGTGGTCCCATCACGAAGATCGCGTGTGATACCCTGGCCGTGACGAGCTACGACGGTACGTTGCGTGAGCCCGCAGGCGCCCTGCTTCGCGAGCTCAAGGGTCACGGTCTCGACGAGATCGTCGTGATCACCAGAAACCCCGCCATCCGCATGCTCGGCTCGGCGCTGTCACTCGTGGTGGGCTGCCGCTTCATCGTGTTCGCGGGAGTGGTCGAGGCCCATACCTACTGCGCGGCCGACGCGCCCCGCACCCCTCGCCGCTAGTCTGCTCCTTCCTCTTCTCCCCAAGCTCAACCTTCCTTTCGCTTTCCCCCGAGCGAGCTCGAGATGACTGACCTGATTCTCCCGGACCTGTACTGTCCGTTCGAAAGCCGCCTCCATCCATCCACCAGCGAGGCCCACACCGCGACGACGAGCTGGGCGAGGGCCTACGGGCTCGTGCAGAGCGAAAAGATCGCGAGCCAGCTTCGAGAAGGACGCTTCACGTGGCTCGTGGGGCGCTTCTTTCCGCTCGCGCAAGATGAGCAGCTGCTCCTGCTCTCCGACTTCACGAGCTGGCTGTTCTGGAACGACGACGTGTGCGACGAGTCGGGCGCACGTGACGACCCCGAGCAGCTCGGCAGCCTGTTTGCTCGCTATCTCGGGCTGCTTCAGGGCACACAGCGCGCAAGCCGCGACGCGCCCTTCGAGCTTGCGCTCGAGGACATGCGCGAGCGCTTCGCCTCCGCAGCGCCCGAGCCCGTGTGGATGCTGCGCTTCGTCGCCGCCATGCACGACTACTTCGAGGCCTGCCTGTGGGAGGCTCAAAATCGGCGAGCGCTGCGCGTGCCGAGCATGGGCCGCTTCGCCGGCATGCGGCGGCATGCGGGCGGCATGGACGTGTACATCCAGTTTGTCGAGCTCGTGAATCGCGCGCCCTTGCCCCTGGTGGCGCGTGCGCACCGCGACGTGAAGCGCCTGGTTCAGCTTGCCAACGACGTGACGAGCTTCACGAACGATCTGTTCTCGCTCGACAAGGAGCTCTCGACGTCCGACTTCCACAACCTCGTCACGGTGCTCGCGATCGAAGAGCGCCTGCCCCTGCGTACGGCTGTGGCGCGTGTGGTGCGCCTCGTCAACGCAGCGGTGCACGACTTTCTGGCGACGCGTGAGAAGCTTTTGCACTTCGGTCCCGAGGTCAATCGCGAGCTGTTTCGCTATGTGGACGTGCTCACCTCTCTGATGCGCGGCAACCTCGACTGGTCGCGTGAAACGCAGCGCTACCGTGATCCGAACCGCGTGCCCAACGAGGTGCTGTCGGGTCTGCTCGAGCGCATGCGCGCGCCACGTGGCGACGCGCCCATCTCGCTCGAGCTCGAGCTTTGACGTCTCTGATGACGAAGTGATACCCGATTCACTAGGAAAACCCGGGGAATTGGCGCCCTCCGAGGTGCGGCCTCGGCCTGCCTTGGGTATACGAGCAGGGCCAAGAGGCTACACGGGAGAGGGAAACGATGGCGCTTGACCGGCAAAGTGAAACAGGTTCTACTGGAGCCCAAGGTAGCCCGATGGAGATGGAAGAGCGGTCGCGCCGCATCTTGGAGATCGCGGTGGAGCTCGCGGAAGAAGGCGGTTTCGACGCGGTGAGGCAGCGTGACGTGGCTGCCCGTGCGGGCGTGGCGCTCGGCACCCTGTACAAGCGCTTTCCGAGCAAAGAGGGCATTCTCGTCGCCGCCCTGGAGATGGAGACCGAAAAGGTCGTGCGGCGTCTCTTGTCGCAGCCCATCCCTGGCGACACGCCGGAGCAGCGCGTCGAGAACCTCTTTCGCACCATCACGCGCGGCCTGTGCAAGAAGCCAAACCTCGCCAAGGCGTTGATCCGCGCCATGTCCACGGGCGAGCCCGAGCTCACCGAGAAGGTTGCGAGCTACCACACGCGCCTCAAGGAAGTGATCGCGCGAACGTTGTGCAGCGGCGATGGCAGCTGCGAGCCCAGTGAGCTCGAGCTCGAGGTCGCGTTCACGCTGCAACAGATTTGGTTTGCCGCGCTCGTGGGCTGGATGGGCGGCCTGCACAATCAGAACGTCATCGTCGAACGCGTGACGAGGGCCGCCGGCTGGATGTTGAGCGGCATCAAGCACCAGCAGTCGCAAACCTGAGGGCAGGGCCACGCCAGAGGGAGAGAGCATGAGCCAGGGTCGCTTTCCATTTCCGTCCTATCCCGATGGCTGGTTTCGCGTGGGGTACTCGGCGGAGCTGCCGAACGGCAGCGTGCAGCCGCTTTCGTACTTCGGTCGAGACCTCGTGCTGTTTCGAACCGAGTCGGGGCAGGTGGCCGTGCTCGATGCGTTCTGTCCGCATCTCGGCGCACATCTGGGTCACGGGGGTAAGGTCAAGGGCGAGCACATCGAGTGCCCCTTTCACGCTTGGCAGCTCGGCACCGACGGGCACGCGAAGCTCATCCCTTACGCGAGTAAGATCCCGCCGCGCGCCTGCGTGAAGCACTGGGAGGTACGCGAGAAGAACGGGATGATCTTCGTCTGGTACCACGGCATGGGGAAGCCTCCGGCCTGGGAGCTTCCAGATCTTGCCGAGGTAGGCGCAGACGAATGGACCGACCTCTACCGTCGCACCTGGAAGATTCGCACGCGAAACCAGGAGATGGCGGAGAACGCGGTCGACACCGCACACTTCCGCTACCTGCACGGCACGACCAACATGCCCGATGCCGTGGCCGAGGTGAAGGGCCACCTCTTCATCTCGCGCGCCAACAACGACATGAACACGCCGCGCGGGGGCGTGCACGGTTCTCTCGAGGTCAACGCCTACGGCTTCGGCTTCACCACCACGCGCTTCACGGGCATCGTCGACACCCTGCTGCTCACGACCGTGACGTCGATCGACGACGAGTACGTCGACGTGCACTTCAACTTCACGGTCAAGAAGATGGGCGGCAACGTCAACCTGGCGAAGGGCGTCGGCAAAGCCTTCGTCGCCGAAGTCTCCCGTCAACTCGAGCAAGACATCCCCATTTGGGAGCACAAGGCGTTTCTGCAGCGTCCGCTGATCTGCGACGGAGACGGCCCCATCGGCCTGTTCAGGAGCTGGGCGCGCCAGTTTTACAGCACGCTCGAGCAGCGAGAAGCCGCGGAGTAACGCGAGCCTACGCTCGAAGTGTGTGCATCCAACGACTGCGAGTGCGGTTGCGTCCGTAGACCAAACAGTATGGTACCGCAAGGAATCTCCTAGGGATCTCCTCTCGGGCGTCTGAAGGATTGACGCGATGAGGGTGAGAGAGCGCCAGGGAGGTTGATGTATGAGTCGAACAACTCTGTGTCGCGTCGTGGCGTCTAGTGCGCTCTTGCTCGCATCGTGTGCGGAGGTGGATGGGTCG
>CAYNOM010000069.1:0-4118 GCA_964398415.1 uncultured Polyangiales bacterium
AGCGACGCAGCCAGCGATGCACCTGCATGCGCTCCTTGCCGAGCTCGCGTCCCACCGCCGCGATGTTGCCGCGATGCCGTACGAGCAGCTCGCGCAGCTCGATCTCGCTCGGGGCGCTGCCACTGCGCTCGGCCGGGCGCATGGTGCCGGCGTCGGGGGTGCCAAAGCTCGGCCCGCGATAGGTGACGGCCGCTTGGGGTACGGGCAGGTTGGGCACGGTGTCGGCCGGCGTGCCGTGACCCTCGAGGGCGCGACGCACGTTTTCGGGCAGGTGCGGAACGTCGAGCGTGCCGCCCGTGCTGAGCGTCACGGCCACACGCACCGCGCTCTCGAGCTCGCGTACGTTGTAAGGCCAGTCGTGGTGGGCGATGGCCAGCATGAAGGCAAAGCTCACCTGCTGCTCGGGCTTGCCGAGGCGCGACAGGAAATGCAGGACCAGAGGGTAGAGGTCTTCGCGGCGCTCGCGCAGGGGTGGCAGGCGTACGGACAGCTCGCGCAGGCGCGCCAACAGATCGCCGCGGAACTGCCCCAACGACACCTGCGCTTCGAGGTCTCTGTGGGTGGCACACACCACGCGCACGTCGACACGCTCGGCCGTGGTTGCACCGAGGGGCAGCACTTCCTTTTCTTGCAGCACGCGCAGGAGCTTGGCTTGCGCCTCGAGCGGCATGTCGCCGACCTCGTCGAGGAACAGCGTGCCGCCGTGGGCTGCGCGAACCAGGCCTGCCTTGTCGCTGCTCGCGCCGCTGAAGGCGCCCCGTCGATAGCCGAAGAGCTCGCTCTCGATCAGATTGGCGGGGAGGGCTGCGCAGTTGATGGCCTGGAAGGCGCCACGTCGGCCACTCAAACGATGAATCTCGCGAGCGACGAGCTCCTTGCCCGTCCCACTCTCGCCGGTGACCACCACCGCGATGCTCGACGTAGCCACCTTCGCGATGCGGTCGATGACGGCGTCCATCTGGTAGCCGCCGACGAGCAGCGCTTGCGTGACACCGTGATGGAAGGGCCGTGCTTGCTGCACGATCGTGCCATCGATGCGGTAGGCGCCGTAGCCGTAGATGCCCTGATCGACGTAGCGAAACAGGGTGTCTCCGATGCGCAGCACGTCGTGCTGCATCAGGGCCTGCTCGCGCACGCGCCGCCCGTTGACGAAGGTGCCGTTCGTGGAGTGTGTGTCGACGACCCAGTGGGCCCCATCGGGACGACGTTCGATGCGGGCGTGGTAGCGAGACACGGCAGCTTCGGGCACCGAGAGCGTGTTATCCGACTCGCGACCGAGCGTGATCAGCGGCGCCGCAAAAGGCAGCGCGGACGGAAGATGGGGATGCAGGCGTGAGTAGATCAACGCGAGCCCGGGAGTCGGGTCGGAAACTACGTCGAAGCTCGGAATGCCTTCGACTGAGGTCGTCGTACGACCGCGGGTGGGCTGAGTCATCGCGCTGCTCGAAAGCCGCTAGGGTACAGCATGTAATGGCCCTTGCCAGCGGGGGACACGCGTGGCGTTGGCTAGCCCACAGCGTTGACGCCCCACACCTCAATGACGTCTGCGTTTCTACACACGCACGGTGGCGGTGGCGGCGCTGAGCATCTCGTGGCGCTCGAGCGTGCGTCGCAGGCGTTCGACGAGCTGGGAGAGCTCGAAGGGCTTGCGCACCCAATCGTCGGGCTCTCCGCCCGGAACGAGGCGGGGTCTCTGCACGGTGCCGGTGACGAGCATCGCCGCATGCACGCTGCCCTGCTTGCGCAAGCTCGCGAGCAGCTCGTCGCCGCGACAGTCGTCGAGCATCATGTCGATCAGCGCGATGTCGAAGGGACCCGCGAGCTGCCGCGCCTCGGCGGCGCTGCGCGCGGTGGTCACGTGCGCGCCTTTCAGTGACAGCGCCGTGGCGACCATCTCGCGAAGGGCGTCGTCATCGTCCACCACCAGGATGCGCGCATCGAGCACGTGACCTCCGGCCGGTGCTTTGTCGGATTGGACGCGCGTCGGCTCGACCGGCGGGCTCGTCCGCATGGCACTCGCACGTGACAGCCGCGGGAGCGTCACGCGGAAGGTGGTGCCCATGCCGAGCGTGGAATCGACCTCGATCTTGCCCTGTAGCTTTTCCACCTCGCTCCGCACGAGCGACAGGCCGATGCCCGTGCCCGCTGTCTTGGTGGAAAAGTAGGGGAGAAACAGCTTCTCTTTCGCAGACGGCAAGAGGCCATGCCCCGTGTCGCGGACCACCACGATCGCATGGGTCTCGTCGCCCTCGACCGCGAGATGGACCGACTCAGTGGGTTCGCAGGCCTCGATCGCGTTCTTGGCCAGGTTCCACAGCACGGTGAACAGCTGGGGTCGCGACGCGCGCACCATGAGCTCGGGCTCGATGCTCGAGGTGAGCTGCACGCGCGCTTGGCGGGCGCTCAGGCTCAGAAGGCTGACGACTTCCTGGGAGAGGTCGCTCAGATCCGTGACGGCGAGCTCGTCTTCCGCGCCACGCGCCAGCGACAGCATGCGTCGGGCTGCCTGCTCGGCAGTGCGCGAGCAGCTCGCGATCAGCCGCAGGGCCTCGAAGGGCTCGATGGAAGCCCCATCGCCTCGGGTGGCGAGATCTGCCCAGCCGCCGATGGCGCCCATGGCGTTCGCGACCTCGTGGGAGACCGCCGCGGCCACATCCACGAGCGAGGCGCGACGTTGCGTTTCGTGGATGCGCTCGCTTTGGGCGGGCGCAAAGGTGACACGCAGACCGTCCGGCCCTGACCAAGCCAGCATGCGCTGCGCCTCTTCGGTGTCGGCGCACAGCAAGAGTGACACCCGCTGTCCCGCTCGCGCGCGGTCGATCGCGTCACGTACTGTCGAAGGATCACATGCCTGGCCTGCGAGTTGCCGCGCCGCGTCGTCGAGCGACACGGGTGGCACGCCCCCGAGGGCCACGAGGGCGGGAGCGTTCGCGAGCACGCGCCCCTCGGCCTCCTGGAGGACCGGAAACCCAAGCTCGGTCGACAGCCACGTCAAGTCGTCCGGTTTCATGTCACCACAGCTTTACAACGCTATCGTAGCGCCTCGGACGCGTCAAACCCATTGTGTAGGGCGTCTCGTCCCCAGGGAGTAGGCGAGCATACACTCGGTCGCGCCATCGCACCCGTCCGTGGGCGGAGCAGACGCACGCGGTGTCTGCTACAAGTCGCCCATGTCTGCCTCGAAGATCTCCCTCGACGAAGTGCGCAAGGTGGCGCGCCTCGCGCGACTGTCGCCCACCGACGCAGAGCTGAACGCCCTCCAGCACGACCTCGACGCCATCCTCGGCTACGTGGCGTCGCTGAACGAGGTGGACACCGAGGGCGTCGAGCCGACCGATCACGCGTTGACCCAGCGCTCGCCCTTGCGTCTAGACGCGGTGCGCGACGGGCTCTCACGTGAGGTGGCCCTGGCTGCCGCGCCGGTTGCGCACGACGGGGGCTTCTCGGTGCCGAAGGTGCTGGAGGTCGAGTCGTGAGCGGGATCGAGAAGCTGGGCGCGGTCGAGATCGCAAGCGGTGTGGCGTCGGGGCAGATCGGCGCCGAGGAGACCACCAAGGTCTTTCTCGATCGCATCGCGCGCTTCGACGGCGAGCTGAACACGCTGCTCCACGTCGACCACGCGGGGGCACTCGCGCGCGCACGGGAGCTCGATGCGCGACGCGCGCGCGGAGAGGCGCTCGGACGACTCGCCGGCGTGCCCGTGATCGTCAAAGACAACCTCTGCGTACGCGGGATGCCCATGACCTGCGCCTCGAAGATCCTCGAGGGCTACCGTCCGCCCTACGACGCCCACGTGATCGAGCGACTCTTGGCCGAAGACGCGGTGCTGCTCGGCAAGGCCAACATGGACGAGTTCGCCATGGGCTCCTCCAACGAGCACTCGGCCTACGGCGCGGCGAAGAACCCGTGGGACACCGGGCGCGCGCCTGGAGGCTCGTCCGGTGGCAGTGCCGCCGCGATCTCGGCGCGGCTTGCGCCAGTGGCCCTCGGCAGCGACACGGGAGGCTCGGTGAGGCAGCCTGCCGCCTTCTGCGGCGTGACGGCGATCAAGCCCACCTACGGGCGCGTGTCGCGCTATGGCCTTGTGGCGTTCGCCTCGTCACTCGACCAAGTGGGGC
>CAYNOM010000069.1:4128-15847 GCA_964398415.1 uncultured Polyangiales bacterium
GTACGCGATGCTGCGCGCATGCTCTCGGTGATCGCGGGCCACGATCCGCGTGATGCCACGAGCGTCGCGCGCGAGGCCGAAAGCTACGAGGCCGCCTGCGGACGCGAGGTGCGCGGGCTGCGCATCGGCGTGCTGAAGGGGCTCGATGCCCAGGGCAACGACCCCGCGGTGACGCATGCGTTTCAGGGGTCGGTCGCGCAGCTGTCACGGCTGGGCTGCGAGGTGGTGGAGATCGAGCTGCCGCACCTGAAGCACGCGGTGGCCACGTACTACCTGGTGGCGACGGCGGAGGCTTCGTCGAACCTCGCGCGCTTCGACGGCATGCGGTACGGCTTGCGCGTCACGGGCAAAGACCTCAACGCCACCTATGGCGAAACGCGTACGGCCGGCTTCGGCGCGGAGGTGAAGCGTCGCATCATGCTCGGCACCTACGCGCTCTCGGCGGGCTACTACGACGCCTTCTACCTCAAGGCCCAGCGACTTCGGACGCTGATCGCGCGCGACTACGCGGCGGCCTTCGAGCGTTGTGACGTGATCGCGACGCCGACGGCACCGACGACGGCGTTCAAGCTCGGGGAAAAGACCACCGATCCACTCGCCATGTACTTGGCCGACATCTACACGCTGCCGCCGAGCCTTGCGGGCATCCCGGCGCTGAGCACACCGAGCGGGGTCGACGAGGCGGGGCTGCCCATCGGGCTTCAGCTCGCGGCGCGCGCGTTCGAAGAAGAACGCATGATCGCCGTCGCCCATGCGCTCGAGTCGAGCCACGATCTCACGCGCCGCGTGCCCGCTGCCTACGCTTGAAGCACCGCGCGTGGGACGCCTTGGGTTAGCCGAGCTCGACGCGATTGCGACCGGCCTCTTTGGCACGGTACAGGGCCTGATCGGCGCGATCGACGAAGACCGCGGAGTTTTCTTCGCCGCGAAAGCTCGCGACGCCGACGCTGCTCGTGACGCGCGCTGGGCCCTCGACGAAGGGCGGAATGGCTTCGACCCCAAGGCGTAGACGCTCAGCCACGATGCGGGCTCCGTCGAGGTCGGTGTCTGGGAGAATGACGAGAAACTCCTCGCCACCCCAGCGCCCGACCAGATCCACCTGGCGCAGCGTCTCCTGCAGGGTGCTGGCGACGCGGACGAGCACCTCGTCACCCATGTTGTGCCCGAAGCGGTCGTTCACCTGCTTGAAGTGATCGATGTCGGTGAGGATGACGGAGAGCGGCGTGCCGTAGCGACGTGCACGCGCGAGCTCTGCCTCGAGGCGCTCAGTGGCGCGACGGCGATTTTGCAGGCCCGTGAGCGCATCGCTGTTCGCGAGTCGACGCGTCTCCTCGAGCAAAAAGACGTTCTTCACGAGCAGGCCGAGCTCTTTGGCCATCAGCTCGAGCGTCACACGATCCTCGCCTCCGAGGCGCTTGTCGCGACCGATGGCCAGCAGGGTGCCGAGGGGCTCGCCGGCGGCGTCGACGGCAAACTTGGCCTTGTCGCGGTACTCGATCCCTGGGTCGTTGCCCGCGACGGTGCCCGCGTCCGTGCCCACGATGTCGAGGCGATTGCCTGGATCTGGAGGCAATTCGAGCAGCTCGAGGGTGCGCGGTCCGGGCATGGCCGGCCAGGGTGCGCGCGCGTGCAGGCTGTAGGTGGTGTCCTCGGGGCTGTTGAGCTTCAAGACGAGATACGAGTAATCGCTGACCTCGCTCGCGATGCGCAGAAATTGGGCACAGAACTGACGACGGTCTGCGGTTTGGTGCACGAGACGGCGCAGCTCCGAGCTGACGACGGCCCGAAACAACAGCTCGTCGAGCACCTGGGACAGGCGCTCCATGGGCTGCGCCCGTCGACCGGCTCGGGTACGCACGGGCAGCATGCTGCCAGGCGAGCTGTTGAGCACCCGCTCGACCTCGGTGAGCAGCTCGTGACGCGCACGCTCCTTGGCCACGTAGGCAGCGGCGCCGGCATTGCGCCCCCAGAAGCGGCTGCGCGGGTCGTCTGCAGCGGTCAAGAGCACCACGGGCAGGTCTTTGGTGGCGGGATCGCTGCGAAACAGCCGACAAAGCTGTACGCCGCTCAGGCCACCCATGGTGATGTCGGAGACGACGACGTCGAACTCCTCGTCGAAGCAGCGCTGGAAGGCCTCCTCGCCGGACATGGCGGTCTCGACCGTGTAGCCCGCTGCCGCGAGCATGGCGCCTATGGCCCGGCGGAAGGTCGCACTGTCGTCGACGACCAGGATCCTCGCGGTCTTGCGCTGCGCGTCTTGGCCCGATTCCGGCTGCACTCGGCGTCGCCCCTGGGCTAGAGCATAACCGACGCCGCGGTCCGGTGGTCCACTTCCTTGGTGGCGAAAGCGACGCGCACACGGGCCCACTCGACCTGACGAGGAAGGCCTGCGAGCACCTCCGCGGGGCGCTATAAGCTCGCCATGGCTCTTCAGTTTGAGGCCGTGATCGGCCTCGAGGTCCACGCTCAGCTCCTCACGAAGTCGAAGCTTTTCTGCGGTTGCAGCACGGCATTCGGCGCGGCTCCGAACACGCAGGTGTGCCCCGTGTGTCTGGGGCTGCCCGGTGCGCTGCCGGTGCCCAACGCGGAAGCCGTGCACCTCGCCCTACGTGCGGGCCTCGCGGTCGGTTGCAGCATCGAGCAGACGAGCCGCTTCGCCCGCAAGAACTACTTCTATCCCGACCTCCCCAAGGGCTATCAGATCTCGCAATTCGAGCTGCCCATCAATCGCCACGGCACGCTGCGCATCGAGGGCGACGACGGTGAGCGAGACGTGCGCATCGAGCGCATCCACATCGAAGAAGACGCGGCCAAGAACATCCACGGCGTCGGCGGAGCAGGCGAGACCTTGGTCGACTTCAACCGCGGGGGGGTGGCGTTGATCGAGATCGTCGGCGCGCCCGACCTCCGCAGCGCGGCCGAGGCCGAGTCGTACCTGCGCAGGCTGCGCGAGATCCTCATGGCCGCGGGCGTCAACGACGGAAACCTCGAGGAGGGCTCGTTTCGTTGCGACGCCAACGTGTCGATTCGCCCGGCGGGACAAGCCGCGCTCGGCACGCGCACCGAGCTCAAAAACATCAACTCGTTCCGCTTCGTGCGCAAAGCCATCGAGTACGAGATCAAGCGCCAGGAGATCCTGATCTCTGGCGGCGGCAAGGTGGTCCAGGAGACACGCACCTGGTCGGAGGCCCAGGGCAAGACCCTGAGCATGCGCAGCAAGGAAGAGGCGCACGACTACCGCTATTTTCCCGATCCCGATCTACCTCCCATCGTGGTCGACGACGCGGACCTCGAGCGGGCTCGGCGCAGCTTGCCCGAGCTGCCGATGCAGAAGCGGGCGCGCTACGAGCGAGAGCTCGGGCTCACCGCCTACGATGCCGGCGTGCTCACGGGTCACCCGGAAATCGCGCGCTACTTCGAGACGGTGCTCGATCGCTTCACCGCGCTGACCTCGGAAGACCGGGCCGCCGCGGGCAAGCGCGTTGCGAACTTCGTCCAAGCGGAGGTGCTGCGCTACGCCAGCAGCGAGGGTCTCACGGCCACGTTCCCGGTCGAGGCTGAGCGCCTCGCGGGCCTGCTCGCGCTCGTTCACAAAGGCGCGATCAGCGGCAAGATGGCGAAGGACGTGTTCGAGCAGATGCGCACCACGCACAAGGACGCCGAGACCGTGGTCGCGGAAAAGGGCCTGGCCCAGGTCTCGGACGCGAGCGCGATCGAGCAGGCGGTACGCGAGGTGCTGGCCGCGAGCGAGAAGCAGGTCGCGCAGTACAGGGGCGGCAACGCGAAGCTCTTCGGCTACTTCGTGGGGCAGGTGATGAAGGCGACCAAGGGCACAGCCAATCCCGCGCTCGTCAACGAAGTCCTCAAGCGATTGTTGGAAGAATGATGTCCCCAGAACTGCCGCGCGCGCCCCTGTCTGGCGCTCCAGATTTCGCCGTCGAGTACGACCCCGAGCGCCACGAGATCGTGATGCTCGACCAGCGGCTTCTGCCGCGCACGGTCACCTACCATCGGTACACGAAGCCCGATCAGGTGGCGCTCGCCATCCGCGACATGGTGGTGCGCGGGGCGCCCGCCATCGGCATCACCGCCGCCTACGCGCTCGCCCAGCAGGCGCATCTGGAGCGTGGTAGCGCGCAAGCGTTTCTGCTCGCCAACGGCGTGGCTGGCCGCGTGCTCGGCAACACGCGCCCCACGGCGGTCAACCTCGCCTGGGCCATCGGGCGCATGGCGAGGCGGGCTTTCGACGTGGCGCAGCTCGACCCCGAGGCCCGCTACCGCGGGATGCTCAGCGAGGCAGAAGCTATCCACCAAGAAGACGTGCTCGCCTGTCGCAGCATGGGCAGGCTCGGCGCGGAGCGGGTCCCCGATGGCGCCACCATTCTCACCCACTGCAACGCGGGCGCGCTGGCCACGGGCGGTTACGGCACGGCCCTCGGCGTGATCCGCGCCGCGCGCGAGATGGGCAAGCGGATCCGCGTGCTCGCCGACGAGACGCGGCCCTACCTCCAGGGCGCACGGCTGACGGCGTGGGAGCTGCACCGCGAAGGCATCGACGTCGAGATCATCACCGACGGCATGTCCGGCCATCTCATGGCGCGCGGCGAGATCCAGTTCGTGGTGGTGGGCTCCGATCGCATCGCGAAAAACGGCGACGTCGCGAACAAGATCGGCACTTACATGGTCGCCGTGTTGGCCGCGCGACACGGGGTGCCCTTCACGGTCGCGGCGCCCTTCAGCACCGTCGACCTGAGCACGCCCGACGGCGCGTCGATTCCGATCGAGGAGCGCTCGACGGACGAGGTGCTACGCATCGGCGGCGTCTCGATCGCGCCTGAGGGTGTGTCGGCGCGCCATCCGGCCTTCGACGTGACCCCTGCGGAGCTGGTGGAGGCGGTGTTCACCGAGCGCGGCAGCTTCAGCCCACGGCGTGGCGAGGGGCCCGCGTCGCTGTTGCCCGCGATCGCCGAAGATCAGTAGCGCATCAGTGCGGCACCCCAGTTGATGCCGGCGCCGAGCGCGAGAAAGCAGATCAGCTGGCCGCGTTGGATCTGCCCGTCGCGGATCAGCTCATCCATCAGGATCGGGATCGTGGCGCCCGAGGTATTGCCGTACCGCGCGATGTTCGACGGCACCTTGTGGTCGGGCAGCTTGAGCGCGTCTTTGACCGCCTGATTGATGCGATCGTTGGCCTGGTGGGCGATGAACCAGTCGACGTCGTCGAGGGCGACCTTGTGCTCGGCGCACAGCTCACGCACCACTTGCGGCAGCTTTTGCACCGCGCCCTTGAACAGATCGCGACCGTTCATGCGCGGGATGTGCTCATCGCGGTCGAGCATCTCGTGGCTGAGGAAGGGCCGGCGCCGAAAGCCTGCGGCCTCGACGCGCAAGGCATCGTGCTGGCGCCCGTCGGTGTGCACTTTGCAGCCTATCAGGCCGCCATTGGGCGTCTCTGAACGCGTCATCACGAGCGCGCCCGCGCCGTCGCCGAACAAAATCGACAGGCCTCGGTGCTCGGTGGCGACGGTGAACTCAGCATCATTGGCGCGCCCGTCTTCATCGCCCTCGAGCAGATCCCAGTCCTGCCAAGGCATGAACCCGGCGTGGGCCTCCGCGCCGACCACAAGCACGGTCTTGGCGGCCCCCGAGGCGATCAAGCCATCGGCGACTTGAAAGCTGAAGGGCATGGCGGCGCACTGCTGACGTACATCGAGCGCGGGCACGCCCGGAATGCCGAGCTTGGCCCCGAGCAGCGCTCCGGAGCCGGGGAACACGTAGTCCGGCGTCATCGTGTTGAAGATGATGTAGTCGATGTCTTCCGGGCGCAGTCCGGCGGCCTCGATGGCCTTTTGCGCGGCCGGCACGGCGAGGTCGCTCGCACCGACGCCATCGGGCGCGAAATGGCGCTGTGCGATGCCGGTGCGCTGACGAATCCACTCGTCATTCGTGTCCATCACGCGCGACAAGGCGGCGTTCGTGACGACTTTCTCCGGGACGTGACGTCCGGTCCCAACGATCGTGATGCCGGGCATACGCGCTCGAAACCTCTGCTGGATGGAACGGTGGCGACCCTAGCAGGGGGATCCGCGGCTGTCGAAGCCAGGACGAGTCGCTCAAACCGTGAAGTTACACGGGGTTACATTGCTGCTGATGACTACTTCATTTGCTCGTCGCGCCACAGGTCCTCGACGCGCTCGCGCTTGCGGATGACGTGGAAGTGAGCTCCGTCGACCAGGACCTCCACCGCGCGCGGGCGGCTGTTGTAATTGCTCGACATGCTGGCGCCGTAGGCACCGGCGCCGCGGACTGCGAGCAGGTCGCCGCGCTGCATGAGGGGCAGGGGGCGATCGAGCGCGAGGAAGTCGCCCGTCTCGCACACGGGACCGACGACGTCGGCCGGCGTGAGCTCGGCGTGCGCGTGGGGTGCGGCGATCGGAACGATCGCGTGAAAGGCGTCGTACAGCGCGGGGCGGATCAACTCGGTCATGGCTCCGTCGACGATCAGAAAGCGCTTGTCGCCGTGGTGCTTCACGAAGATGACCTGCGTGAGCAGGACGCCCGCATCGCCCACGAGCGCACGCCCCGGCTCGACGACGAGCTGAATGCCGAGCTCGGTGGCGCCCCCCAGCTCGAGACCTTCGCGAATCGCACGTCCGAAGGCGCCGTAGGATTCGGGTTCTTGGTCTTCGTGACCGTAGGAGATGGGCCACCCGCCGCCTGCGTCGATGGTGCGCAGGGGCGCGCCGGCGGCCTTGAACTCGCAGGCGAGGCCCGCCACGGCAGCGACAGCGTCACGCATCGCGGTCGACGCACCGATCAAGGAGCCGATGTGACAGGCGATGCCTTCGAGCATCAGGTGACGGCTGTTGACGATGCGCGGCAAGAGAGCGCGCGCGGTGTCCATGTCGATGCCGAACTTCGAGGTCTTGAGGCCCGTCGCGATGTACGGGTGCGTCTGGGGGTCGACGTCGGGATTGACGCGTAGTGAGATGGGTGCAGGCCGCCCGAGCTGCGCCGCGATGCCTTCGATGGCATCGACCTCGGCCGCGCTCTCGGCGTGGATCGAGCGCACCCCGGCGGCCAGGGCGCTTTCGATCTCGGCGTCGGTCTTGCCCACGCCGCTGAACACGATGCGGTCACCGGGGATGCCCGCATGCATGGCGCGCGCGAGCTCTCCGCCCGAGACGATGTCTGCGCCGCAGCCGAGCTTGCCCAAGCGGCGCAACAGCGCGAGGTTGCCGTTGGCCTTCACCGCGTAACAGATGAGGTGCGGCGTGTGCGCGAGCGCGTGATCGATCAGCCTGTACGACTCGCGGATCGCGTTCCAGCTGTAGATGAACGCGGGCGTGCCGACGTCCTTGGCGATGCGCGGGATGTCCACCGCCTCGCAGTGCAGGATGCCGTTGCGGTAGACAAAGAAGCGTGAATCGGGGGTACGGCCCATGGTGCAGCTCCGTTATAGCGTGAGGCCGCGGCTTTTCAGGCGCTGCTCGAGGCGCGCGAGCTGGGCCGTGACGCGAGCGCGAGCCGGCCCGCCCAGCACGTCGCGGCGCTCGACGATTGTTTCGGGGTCGAGCGCCGCGTAAATGTCGGCGTCGAGGGCCGGGTGCTCGGCGCGCATCTCCTCGATCGTGAGCTCCGAGAGCACCTTCGACGTCGCCACCGCGCGCGACACGAGCCGACCGGCCACGTGGTGTGCCTCACGAAACGGAACGCCCTTTTCAGCGAGGTAGTCGGCGATCTCCGTGGCGTCGAGAAAGCCCTCCCGCAGCGCCTTGCGCATCGCATCGGCGCGGAACGTCGCGCTGTCGATGGCGCCTGCGAGCACGGTGAGACAGGCATCGACGGTGTCGAAGGCGTCGAAGAGCGGGATCTTGTCTTCTTGCAGATCGCGGTTGTAGGCCAGAGGCAAGCCCTTGAGCAGCACGAGCAGCGTGACGAGCGCGCCGACGACGCGCCCGGTTTTGCCGCGCACGAGCTCGGCCATGTCCGGGTTTTTCTTCTGCGGCATCATCGACGAGCCGGTCGTGAAGGCGTCGCTCATTTGCATGAAGCCGAACTCCTGCGTGCTCCACAACACGAGCTCCTCGGAGATGCGCGACAGGTGGACGGCGCAGTTCGCCAGCGCGGCCACGGTCTCCACGAGAAAATCACGATCGGCCGTGGCATCGAGGGAGTTCTGCGCGGGGCGATCGAAGCCGAGGGCCTTGGCGGTCTGCTCGCGATCGATGGGGAAGGTGGTGGAGGCCAGGGCGCCCGAGCCGAGCGGACACTCGTTCATGCGACGCGCCGCATCTTCGAGCCGACCGCGATCACGCTCGAGCATCTCCGTCCACGCGAGCAGGTGATGCGAGAGCCTCACGGGCTGCGCACGCTGCATGTGCGTGTACCCGGGCATGAGCACGTCGACGTGACGCGCAGCTTGCCGATACAGCGCGGCCAAGAGCGCGTCGATGCGTCCCATGCTCGCGTGGCAGGCTTCGCGCGTCCACAGCCGCAGGTCGGTGGCAACCTGATCGTTGCGACTGCGCGCCGTGTGCAAGCGGCCACCTGCTGCGCCAATGCGCTCGGTCAGCGTGGCCTCGATGTTCATGTGCACGTCTTCGCGGGCATCATCCCACTGCATCTCGCCACGCTCGATCTCGCCGTCGATGCGGTCGAGGCCGGCTTGAATGGCAGCCGCATCTTCGGCGCTGATGATGCCGCGGGCAGCCAGCATCGCGGCGTGGGCTTTGCTGCCGCGGATGTCCACGCGCGACAGACGTTGGTCGAAGGCCACGCTGGCACTGAACTGGGCGGCGACTGCCGCGGGCTCCTCTGAAAACCGACCGCCCCAAGCCTTTTCCGACATGTTTCGTACCTCGAGCCTCAACTGGCCTAGCGCGCTCGCGCGCGCCGCGTGCGTCGTAACAGGCGCGCGGCGCTCGGCAAGGCCCAGGCGTCGATCGCCGCGGCCCCCAGAATGACGACCAGCGGGTGCAGCACGCCGATGGCGGCCGTCATCGACAACCCGACCCCCGACACGAGCGTCGCGGCAACGACGGCTTGGGAGGTGCGCCGCGCCGCGCGCGCGATGGTGAGCGCTTCGGCGGCGTGGCGAAGGTCGTCCGAGGCCACGGCGACGTCGCCCTCCATCGGCCCGCCCGCGGCATCGAGCGTGACCGCGATGTCGGCCGCGCCGAGGGATGTGTCGTCCGCGGGCGCGTGCCCGATGACCGCGACGACGCCGCCTGCCTCGCGCAAGCGACCGACCTCCGCTGCGCGTTCCTCCGAGGACAGCTCCGCCTTGACGTGCGTGACGTCGACGGTGCGCGCCAAGGCCTCCACCGTGGTGCGATGGTCGCCAGACAAGAGCACGACCTCGACATCGAGGTCGATGAGACGTTGTACGGCCGCGCGCGCCTCGGGACGCACCGGATCCTCGAAGATGAACAGGGCTCGGGCGCGTCCTCCGAGCGAAAGGAACACGACCGTGCGCCCCTGCGACTCGGCACGCTGGGCCTCGCGATCGGCCACCGCCACGCTCACGCCGGCCTGCAAGAGCGAATGACGATTGCCGAGCACGAGGGCGGCGCCGCCGTCGACGAGCGCCGTCACGCCGCGCCCGCGACCATAGGCGGCGCGGCGCACGGAGGTCGGTGTGACGCCGCGCTCGGCACCGAAGCGCAGCACCGCCTGGGCGAGCGGATGCGGCTCGGCGGCGAGCTCGGCGCCCATGGCCAAGGCAGTCAGCTCTCGCACATCCTGATCGCGGCCGAGCGGGCTCACCTCGAGGAGCTGACCATAGCCTTCCGTCACCGTGCCGTCGGTGCACAGCGCAGCGGCGGTGACGCGGCCCGCACGCTCGAGCGTGGCGGCGTCACGGAACACGATGCCCTTCGACACGCCGATGGCGCTGGCCGAGACGAAGGGCCAGGTGGCCCCGAGCAAAAGAGAGAGCAGCGGCATGGCGAGCAGCGAGGCGCCGAAGCTCGAGAGCATCTGGGCCGGGGTGTGGGCGAACACGAAGCACAGCACGGCGACGACCACCAGGAACAGCGTCCCCACGGCGGCGCTCCTCGCGGGGGCTGCTGCGCGCGTCATGCCCGCCGACCCTGCACCTTCGCGCGCGAAGCTCGACGGCCTAAACAGCGCGCGCGCATCGCCGACGCGCGTGGCCGTCACGCGCAGCGTGCCTTCGACCACCTGGGCTCCGGCGAGCACGGCCGCCCCCGGACCTCGTTCCACGGCGTCGGAAGCGTTGGGGTAGGGCAAGACGCGCCCCTCGCCCCAAGCGACCACGCCATCGACGGGCACCACGTCGCCGGCCTCGACGAGCACGTCCTCACCCGCGCGAATGCTCGCCGTCGAGCTCTCGCGGGTCTCGTAGCCGCTGTCGTCATCGGGTGCAGACAGCGACATGCGCGTTCGCTCGGGCACGCGCGCGCGCAGCCGCTTGAGCAGCCCGTCGATCGGAAGCCGCGCGGTGCTGGCGAGAAACGAGCGCATCCAAACGAGCCCCACCGCGCACGCGGCGGCCCAGAGCGTCCCCGTGCGTTGCACGGTGAACAGTGCGGACAGCGACAGCGCCATGCAGCCGACCGGACCGAGCAGCCACCCGATGGGGCCGAGCTCATCGCGATGGGTGTCGCGGCGCACCAGCAGAAACCCCGACAGGCCCGTGAGCGCGAGACTCGAGAGCAGTCCCGTGGCGTCTCCCTTCACCATGCCGAGGGCCGCGGCGCAGGCGGCGGAAAAGAGCACCCATGGCGTCGGCAGCCGTGCTCGCAGGCGCAGGTCGGCCTGGGGCTCGATGTCGATGATCTGCGGCACGTCGACCGCACGCAGCGGAGAAGCTGGTGTGACCCGACGGGCACGTCCCGCACGGGCGGCCGCGCGAAAGGCGTCCTGGCACGAGGCGTCGCAGAAATAGTGGATGCCCTCGTCGACGGCGAGGATGCGCCCCGCCCGCAGGGGGTCGACCAGCCGGGAGCAGGCGCCGCAGGGCACGCTCGGGTCGTAAGGCATGGGGTCGGCCACGGGCCCGCTCTAGCAGCCCGAGCCGCGAGGCGAAAGGCGCACGGCGAGCGGTAGGTGGGCCTCTGCCGCTGTTCCGTCCTCACAGCAGCGAACGCAGGAGGTCCTGCTTCGACTCTGCGCCGAGCTTCACGAGCACGTTGGCGATGTGAAACCTGGCCGTGCGTGTGCTGATGCCGAGCGCTGTGCCGATCTCACGCGCGGTACGACCGAGGACGACGAGGGCAAGCACCTCTCGTTCGCGCGCGGTGATTCCGCCCTTCACCGCGAGATCTTCGAGACGCGCCCTGAGCAAATCGTTCAAACCGGAGACGTTGAGCCTGGAGACGTGCTCACCTGCCAGCTGGGTCAAGCGCTCGTGATCGAGCTCGACACCGATGCGCACGATGCGCCCCTCGCGCAGGCGGAATGCGACCGACCCCGCGTGACTGTGAGCCTCGCCGTTCGGAGCCGTCCAGCGCCCGAGATAGCGCGCGACGTAGGCGTGACTCAGCTCGTAGGCGACGACTGGATCGAAGCGGACCTTGCGAAATTGGGAGAACACCTCGGCGGAGTAGCTCAGAAAGGCCTCGCGACCCGCGATCACGCGGCCGAGCGGCCCAGGTGCGGGGAGGTGGTAGACCACGTCTAGGTCCAAGAGCGAGCCAAGGGCCTTCCAATCACTAGCGGCCAGCGCCTGGAAATAACAGTGGATCAAGGCACC
>CAYNOM010000070.1:0-9135 GCA_964398415.1 uncultured Polyangiales bacterium
AAATGGCCTGGGCCAGCACGGTAGCGGTCGTGGTGCCGTCACCCGCTTCGTCGGCCGTCTTCGACGCGACCTCGCGGATCATCTGGGCGCCCATGTTCTCGAACTTGTCGTGAAGCTCGATCTCCTTGGCGACGCTGACGCCGTCCTTGGTGACCTTGGGCGCGCCCCAGCTCTTCTCGATGACGACGTTCCTGCCCTTGGGCCCGAGCGTGACCTTGACCGCATTGGCGAGACGATCGACACCCTCGAGCACGCGCTTCTGTGCTTGCGCGCGGTAGATGATCTGTTTGGCGCTCATGCCCCGTATTCCTCCGTTAGGCGGAGCGTCGTAGCCGACCTCAGCGCTGGGTCAAGCGGGAGAGAGAGGCTCCTTCCACGTCTCTTGCCCTCGCGCGGGTTTGGCCGCACCCTGGGCGCGTCCATGTGGGGTCGGGTCGGGGTCAGATCGCTCTTGAGGCGCGGGTGGAACCGCCTGCGCTTCGAGCTCGGCCAATTCCTGTTGCGCGGCACCGGCTTTCGCCTGCTCGTGATGGCGGGGTTGATCGGTGCGGTGGCCCTGGCCGGGGGTTTCGTGGTGCACGGGGTCGACCCCGATCACGAGTCGCTCCAAGACGCCATCTGGTGGGCCTTTCTGCGCCTCACCGACCCCGGCTACCTGGGCGACGATCACGGCGCCGCGCGGCGCACCATCTCCACCGTGATCACGGTCATCGGCTACGTGCTGTTTCTCGGCGCGCTGGTCGCGATCATGACCCAGTGGCTCAACGAGCTCCTGCGCCGCATGCAAAGTGGCCTCACGCCGGTCACCCGCGATGGGCACGTGTTGGTGGCGGGCTGGACCGACCGTACCGTGAGCATCCTGCGCGAGATGTTTCGCACGGAAGAGCGCTCCCACGTGCTGCTCGGGGGGCGCGGACGCCGGCTCAACGCGGTGGTGCTGGCCGAGGAGGCGAGCCTCGTGCTGCATCAAGAGCTGCGCGAGCGCATGGCCGAGCACTGGCGCGAGCATCAGATCGTGCTCCGCCAAGGAGAAGCCATCCGCCTCGATCACCTGCGGCGCGCCGACTTCGCCCACGCTGCCACGATCGTGCTGCCGGGCGATCCCTCCCTCGGCGAGGAGAACGCCCCCTCCGACGTGCGGGTGATGAAGGCGCTGATGTCGGTGGCGCACCACGCGCGCAACGAGCTCGGCGCTGCGCCGCTGCCCAAGGTGGTGGCGGAGTTGTTCGACGCGCGGCGCGAGGCCGTGGCGAAGAGTTTGTATCCCGGTCAGATCGAGGTCGTGGTCTCCGATCGGCTGATCGGGCGCATGCTGGCGCTGAACCTGCGCCATCCGGGCCTCGCCCACGTCTATCGCGAGCTGTTGTTCGAGCGCACGGGGCAGCACATGCAGGTCGTGCCCCTGCCCGAGCCGCTGCGAGGCCAACTGTTCACGGAGGCCGTTCGACGCATGCCGGGGTCTGTGCTGCTCGGCGTCATGCGTGGCGCCGAGCCCCTGTTGTGTCCCGGGCCGCGCTTCGAGCTGTTGTCGGGCGACCAGCTCGTGCTGTTCGGTCGCGACGGAGCGACGCTCGACCACCACGCGGACGAGGCCCTGCCGCGTGAGGCGCAGCGCCACACGCTCGTGCCTTCGCTGCGTCCCGAGGGGGGCGTGCAGCTACGGTCGCTGCTCGTGCTCGGCTGGACGCGCAAGGTGCCGGCCGTGCTGGAGGAGCTGCTCAAGGGTGTCGAGGAGACGCTGCGTGTCGACGTCATCTCGACCTCCGAGCTGTCCGAGCGCAGTGAGGAGCTAGGCCATATCGCCGACCACCCGAAGCTCGCGATGTGCCACGAGCGCGCCGACTACACCTTGCCTGAGGTGCTGCGTCGCCGCGATCTCACTCCCTACGACGCCGTGCTGCTGGTCGGCAGCGACCGGCTGGAGTCGGGCGCGGAGTCCGACGCGCGCAGCTTGATCGGCTACGAGGTGTTGCGCTCATGCCTGCCTGCGACGGGACCCGAGCCGCGGGTCGTGATCGAGGTGATGGACGCCGAGAACGCGGCGCTGATCGGCGAGCGACGCGCCGAGACCCTGGTCTCGCCCCAGATGCTGGGGCGCGTGCTGGCTCAGATCGCGCTCACGCCCGACTTGTGTGAGGTCTACGACGAGCTGTTCGGTGCGGGGGGCGCCGAGCTCGCCATCCATCGCGCCGATGAGTACGGGATCGAAGGCCGACATCCGGTGTTGTTCGCCACGCTGCGCGAGGCCGTGGCGCGCTCGGGGGATGTGCTGCTCGGGGTACAGACGCGGGACGGGCGCGCGGTATCGCTCAACCCTCCGCCCGGCGCCGAGTTCGCCCCCGCCGCCGAGGTGCGCGTCGTGGTGGCGATCCGCGTCTGACCCGGGGCCCATGTTTTGTGCCCGGCCAGGGGTGATTTGGCGTTGAGGCTCGAGGCGCGAGCGCGCACAGTTGGCCTGGCGTGACCTTCCCCCGCGCACGCCCCTGGAGAGCATGACCCTGCGCGTTTCCCATCGCCGTGCGGCTCGATTGGCCGCCCTTTTGGCCAGTGCTCTGGTCGCGGGATGTAGCGGGTGTGATAGCCCCACGTCCGATCCCATCCGCTATGATGGCGGCGTCGACGCCGGCCCTGACGCCATGCTGCCGCCGCCGATCGACATGCTGCCGGGGCGCAGGCCCGAGCTGAGCTCGCCGGGAGACGTGGTGCCCCTACTCTGGGGACGCATCGTCGAGATCGAGGAACCCCAGTCGGGCGCCACTCGCCGGATTGCGCTCGATGATCCGGAGCAGCCCGCCTACCAGCGGTTGTTTCTCGCGCTCGAGCAGGCCTGCGCGGCCACGCTCGGTGCCGAGGTCGAAGGGGTCGCACCGGTGATCCCCGGTTGCGGTGCGGATGGTTTGCGGCTTGTGACCATGCACCGCTGCCGTGCCGAAGCGGGCCTCTTGTTTCTGGGTGGCAATGGTGCGGGCATCGCCGCGGTGGATGGGGGTCCAAAGGTGCTGCCCGCCGACGCGAGAGGCGCGGGGGAGTGGCTGTTTCGCGCCGAGAGCAGTAGCCCCAGCGTGCGCGCAAGCTGGGGGCTGTACGTGGTGGCGGAGCTGCGCGCGGCGCTGGGTGCCGCGGCCCACGCGCTGGCCCTTGAGAGCTGCCGCGAGCTTGCGTCCGAAGACGCCTCAGCGCTCGTCGAGCAAGCCGAGGCCGCGCGCGACGCGCTCCTAGACCGCACAGACTCAGCGCGTGCGTTGCTGGATCTCGCGCTCACCGAGACCTACCGCGGCGCGATCGACTCGCTCGAGATGCGCACGCGCGCGACGCGCGGCCTGAACGACAGCCTGCTCGAGCGCCTCAAGCTCTACGCGCCCGTGCCCTACGCGGCTTTCACGCCCCAGCAGGGCGAGTTGGCGCAAGAGCCCGATCCAGACGGGCGCTATGCGGTCGTGCGAGCACCCGACGATCCGATGGTCGAGCGCGCAGCGGCCTGGCTCGAGCGTAGCGGCACACCGATCTTCGACGCGGGTCTAGTGCGTCTCGCCGAGGACGCGCTGCTCTCGGGCTTTGCGCACGCCATGCGCGTCCACGAGCCGCTCGGCCTGGGCGGGCTCGCCGCGGACGACGTGGAGGGCGTGCTGTCGCGCCTGTCGCTCAGTCCGGAGCAAGTCGTGGAAGCGGCTGCCCATCTCGAGGAGCGCGCACGGGTGCGCGGGGTGGCCGAAGCGCGCGTGCGACACGCGGCGCTGCCCGCGGGGCTGAGTGTGGTCGGGACTCGGGAGCACGAGAGCGCGGGCTACGTCTCCGCCATCACGGCGGCGCGCGCCACGCGCGAGGAAGACGACCTGCGCCTGTATGCGCGGGCGGGGTTGCATCACGCGCTCGAGGCCCTGCGGCTTTCGGCCCAACGTGCGCTTTCGCGTGAGGGGCTGTCTTCCGCGGTGCGCTCGGCCCTGCGCCGCGCGGCCGCCGCGCGCGACACCGCGGGCACGGCGCGCGTGTGCCAAACGCAGGTGGGCGACACGGTCGACACCCAGATCGAGCTGCTCGCGGCGGACGATGCCACGGCACGCTTCGAGCTGTTTCGCGGAGAGCTCGGTCTCGCCTGTGCGCGGGCTCCGAGCTGTGCCGCCGCGCAGGCGCGCGTCGAGCCCGACGCCACGGGCAAGGGCTTCGCGCTGAGCAGCCAGGCGGGCTCGCCGCGCTTCTACCTCACCCAGCGTGGACGCGATCCCGACGCCACCGAGGGACGCGCCGTGGTGGCCGCGTTTCACGCGCAGCCCCTCGACGCCCCCAACGAGCGTTGCGCCCTCGAGCCCCTGTCGAGCGCGCAACATCTGAGCTTGCGTGCGCTGCACGACGCCGAGATCTTGCCCATCGCGCCGCGTCGCCATGAAGCGCTCTCGGCCGACCTGTCGCTGCGCCCCATGCCCGAGGATGTGGTGCCGCTCGCCCATGGGAGACGTCTCGAGGTGAGGGACGAGCAGGGCCAAAGCTCGATGCTCGAGCTCGGTGAGCCCTTCGGCAAGGCGAGGAGCCTCCTGCTCGACGCGGTCGCGCAAGCCTGCGCCGCGCCGAGCGCGCTGTTCGCGGACGGCGACGTCGCGTGTGGCCCGCTCGGGCTGTCGCGGGCCGAGGCCCTCGCGTGTGGGGCCGAGCGCCTGCGCGAAGCGGCCATCTCGGGCGCAGCGTCGCTGCGTCTCTCCGGGCTGACGCTCCTGGTGCGTGGTGAGGTGGAGCGCGTGACCTTGCGGGCCCTCGCTTTCGAGCTCGAGCGCCGGGCGCTCGTCGCGCTTTCCGACGTGCTCGACGCGAGGCGATGTCCCGACGAGAGTCTCGGGGCTGCGGGCGACATGGCGGCGCTCTCGGCTCTTTCGCAGGGGCTCACCCTGCTCGAGGACGACGCCGCCGTGCTGCTCACTGGCTTCGAAGCCCGCGCCACGGAGGCCTGGCCGCGCGCTCAGGAGCGGGTCGACGAGCGCATCGGTCGCGCGCGCTCCCTCGCCCATTCGTCGCTCGCGAGTGCGCGGCTCTTCGTCGCCACGCCCTTTGGTCTGTACGAGCCTGCCGCGCTTTCGAGCGGCGAGCCCGATCCCCTCGACCACGCGTTCGTGCGCTTTCCGGTGCTGACGCGCCCGGCGATGACGGCCGAGGACGCGCGCGCCGAGCAGCTTCTGCGCGCGAGCCGCGTGCACCCGCTCTTGCCCGATCTGAGCCTGACCGACGGCAGCGTCGATGCCCAGAAGCTCGCGAGCGCGCTGTCAGGGACAGAGCTCGCGAGTCGGCTGCGCCAGGGGCTCATCGCCGTCGATCCTGACGAGTACGCGGCGCTGCCCGCGTCGCCGGGCGCGTTTCTGGAGGCGCTGGGCGTGTCGTCCATGGAGCTGCGCGACGCGGCCGTGCGCATGCTGCAGCTCTCGGAGCACCGCGCGACGAGCCTTCTGCCACAGCCGGCCAGCACGCCCGTGCTCACCCTGTCTTCGGAGGCCGTGTTTGCCGCGCCGAGCGCCGCGCATCTCGTCGCTCTGAGCGAGGGGCGCGCCTTTGCGGCGCAGGATGCGCTGCCGCATCACTACGCGCTGCGCAGCTTGCCGCAGACGCTCGCCCATGCGCTCGATGCGCTCACCCACGCACGTGCGGGCACGAGCCCCGCGCGGCTGTCCGAGGTGATCGACGCCTACCGTGCGCGGGTCGAGGGGTCGCTTTCGTTCGAGCAGCTGCGCGAAGGGGAGGCGCGTCGCTTCGCGATCGAGCTCGAGGTGGCCCAGGGGCTCGACGATGCGCGCGTGCTCGAGCGCTACGGCCTGTTCTCGAGCGACGCGGGTCTGTCCTGCGCGCTGTTCGGCAGCGTGGCCCAAGAGCCCTGCGAGGCGCAGCAGTTCGTCTTCGACGCGAGCGTTGCCGTGGTGCGACGCCTCGGCCTCGTATCGGGCTCACGCGAGCGCGTGCGCGTCGAAGGCCTCAGCTTGGGCACGCCCACGAGCTGGGATGCGGAGCTCTCGCGCGAGCTGCGCGAGGGCCGCATCTACCTCGTCGATCGCGAAGAGAAGCGGGCGCTCGGCGCCTTCAGCATGGCTCCGCTCACGCGCCTTCCGGTGCGCCAGGTGCTCGCGCAGAGCAGCGCGTTCGACGTGCCGCTGCTCGAACTGCTTGCTTTCCGCGTGCCGGGCGAGGGGTGCAGCGCCTGCCGGCCGAGCTCGGTGTGCGAAGCGACGCGCTGCGACCTCGGCGTTTGCGTGCGCAGCCCCGTGCCCGATGGTGCGACCTGCGGTCAGGGGCAGTGCGTGGCGGGTGTCTGCGACACGCCCGGCTGTGGTGATGGCGTGCGCTCGGACGGCACGGGGGTGGCCCCCTACGAGGCCTGTGACGACGGCAACCTCGCGGACGGAGATGGCTGCAGCCAGAGCTGCGTGCCCGAGCTGCGCAGTCTCGAGCCGAGCATCGCCGAGGGCTATCCGGCGGGGCCGGCGCGCGCGGTGGCGGTCGACGGTCTCGGTCAGCAGCTGCTCGTCTACAGCGCGGACACCTTGGATGGCGAGCAGGTGAGCGTGCGCGCCGCGCGGCTCGATGCGTTCGGCGTGCTCGCCGAGAGTGAGCGGGTCGTCGATGCCAGCTTACCGCGCGGCTACTTGGCCGCACCCAGCGTGGCGGGCCTGCGCGACGGTGGCTTTGCCATCGTCTACTCGAGTCCGAGCATCGCGGGTGGTGCGGGCATCGGCGTGCGCATCCTGTCGCCGCGTGGCGTGCTCGGCCCGCTCCTGCGTGTCGACGACGGCGATGCGCTCGCTGGCGTGGCGCGCGTGTCACCCCTCGACGAGGGCTTCGTGGTGGTGTGGACGAGAAAGCGCACCAACGAGTCGACCGAGCTGCGTGCCCGGCGCTTCGACGACCAGGGCTCCGCGGTGGCCGCTGCATTCTCCGTGGGCAGCGCCGGCGAGGGACGCGAGCAAGTCGAGCCTGCGATCATCAGCTCCCAAGGCCAGGTGCTGATCGTGTGGACCGAGCGCGGCGGCTCGGGAGGCTCTGCGCTGCTCGGGCGGCGCTTCGTGGGCTTTGGCACGCCCGCAGACGCGCTGCCCTTCGAGATCGCGCGGGGCAGCGTGGCGCAGGCGTCGCTCGCCGTGTTGTCGAGCGATGACTACCTCGTGGCGTTCACGAATCGTGCGAGCGATGCAGCGGGCGATGTGTGGCGCCGCGTCGTGCGTCGCTTCGGCAGCCCGCTCGGTGGGGGGGATGCCGCGGCCTGGGTCGCCACCTCCGCACCCGAGTCGCTCCCGGTGGTCGCAGGCCTCGGCAGCGCTGCGGTGCTCGCCTTTCAGCAAGGCTTTCAGCCCTCGTTTGCGGCGCTGATCGGCGACGCGGCGCAAGCTTCGGCGCTCGATAGCGTGTCGGCGGCGTTGTCGCTCAGCGATCGTCAGGACGTGAGCCTTGCGTCTTCGCCGAACGGCGTGTGGGTGGTGTGGAGCGAGAAGCAGGACAGGCGCCGCGCGCTCTTTGCGTACCTTTTGCCCCCGAACGAAGCCCCCTGATGCTGCGTCAGGGGACGAGACCTTCGTTGCGTAGCCAGCGTTCGACGCCCGCCATCCCCTCCTCGAGCCCAATGCGCGGCGCGTAGCCGAGCTCCTGCTCGGCCCGCACGATCGAATAGGCGTGGCGCCGGCGTACGAAGTGCACGGCCGCGGCTTGCACCGGCGAGGGGCGGCCCACGAGCTTGGCTCCTTGCTCGACCCGCGCGAACACCGGCACGGCGAGGCGCGAGGGCAAAGATGGGATACGCGTCTTGTGCAGCATGTTCGCGTAGTAGCCGAAGAACTCTCGAAACGTGGTGCGTCGACCATCGGTGACGTTGAACGCGCGCCCGACTGCGTCGCGCTCGAGCGAGGCGAGCACGGCGTCGAGCAGATTGTCGACGTGCACGTGGTTCATCACGCCGCGTCCGCCGTCGATGTACGCAAAGAGGCCGCTCCTCATCAACTGCAGAGGGCGCACGACCCACGGGATCGAGCCCGGGCCGTAGACGTCGCCGGGACGGATCACGGTGACCTCGAGGCGTCCCGGATCGTGCATGGCGAGGGCCACCTGATCGCCCTCGAGCTTGGTCTGGCAGTACGGATTGTTTGCGCCGTCGAAGGGGCCAGCTTCGGTGATGCCGTCGACGAAATCGAAGCCGTAGACCATGACGCTCGACAGGTGCACGAAGCGGCGGGCGCCGGCGTCGCGCGCGGCGTGTGCGAGGGTCACCGTGCCCTCGACGTTGACGCGCCGCGATAGGGCCCAGCTCGCGTCCTCGCTGACGATGGCCGCCGTGTGAAACACGACATCCGCGCCCTCGAGGCCCGCGCGGGCGCAGGACGCGTCGCATAGATCGCCCACGATCACCTCTGCGCCCAGGCTTCGCGCGCGCGCCGCGGCCAGGGGGTCGAGGTCGAGTCCCCGAACGTGCATGCCAAGGGCCCTTGCACGTTCAGCCATGCGCAGACCGATGAAGCCACCGATGCCCGTGATGCACAGGGTCTTTCCCGAGAGCTGCATGGTCCCGAAGGGTAGGCCAATCCTAAGAAAACGTGGGTCGAAACGTCGCTTGGGAAATTAATCGCGGCTCGGACGCGCGCGCCGACATCTGGGGCTTACCTCGCACCTACGGGGGTTTCCCATGCTCGTCGCCGACATCATGACCTCACAACCGCGAACCGTTGCCCATACGCGGACGGTGGCTGAAGGCCTGAGATTTGCGAACGAGCACGACCTGCACCACCTCTTGCTCGTGGATGAGCCGACGGCGCGTCTCGTGGGCGTCGTTTGCATCTGCAACTTACGCGGGCGCACGGAAGAGCCCCTCACGAGTCGCATTCAGCGCTTGCCAGAGGTGATCTGGCCCGAGAGCACGGTACAGGAGGCGGTGCGGCGCTTCATCGAGAAGCACGTGAGCTGCTTGCCCGTGTGTGATGGCCCCGATCTCGTCGGCATGTTGACGCGCGCAGATCTCGTGCGTGCGGGCCTCGCCGCCCACGAGCTGCCTGGCGGTGATCACTGCATGTGTTGCGGCGAGACGCGCCATCTCAGACCCCTGCCGGGCAGGCCCGGAGTGGGCATCTGCCTGGCTTGCAGTGAGCGTGTCCAGATCGATCCCTTCGATCTGCAGGTCGT